>JBKQJQ010000620.1:0-2644 GCA_052147875.1 Solirubrobacteraceae bacterium
CGCCCGATTCGGACTCAGTCATGACCGGCCGTCCGTATCCCCGACAACGTGGTTAGCACCACTCTGATCCCCCTCGAACTCGAGTCCCCAGGCGGCGACAGTCTAGAGCCGTGGCCTGGCATGTCCAATCTGGCGGCGTGAACCGTCCCGATCGCGCGCGCGACGCGAGTAGTCTCCCTGGCTCGGCAGGCGCAAGCGAAAAGGGGCGGAACAGCATGGCTAAGCAAGCGATGCGGCAGAGTCGACGCGCAGGGCTGGTGGGGATCTTGGTTGTGGCCACGGCGGCCGTGCTCGCCGCGAGCGCCGCCGCCGGACTCGTGAGCTCGCTGGGTACGGCAAAGCGAACCGTGGCCGGCAAGCAGATGACGATCGTCGTCGACCGCCGCGGCGACACCATCTACGAGCTCAGCGGCGAGAGCCTCGGTCACCTGCAGTGCATCACGCGCCAGTGCCTGAACGCATGGCCGCCGGTCGAGGTGAGGTCGGCGAGCGTCAAGGTACCGACGTCCGCTGCGGTGCACGGAACCGTAGGGATCCTCCGCCGGGTGAAGGGCAACCTCTACCAGGTGATGCTCGACCGTCACCCGCTCTATTTCTTCTCGGGCGACACGACGATCGGCGACACGAAGGGGCAGGGGGTCAAAGGCCCAGGCGGGACGTGGCACGTCGTCCCGGCTGGCTGAGCCGCACGCCCGACTCAGAAGTTTCAGCTGGTAGCCCACTCTCAACCCCCCGCCTGACCTAACCGACGCTCGCCCGGCCGGTCGCGATCAGGTCGTCGTCATCCCAGTCGATCTCGGCCGCGTCGCCGCGATCCAGCACCTGCTGACCGCCGGTCTTGGTGAACCCGTCCGAGGCCCAGTTGACGAACGCCTCGATCTTGGCGCGCGTGCCGGTCATCAGCGCCGCATGCACGCCGAGCCACGCCATGTGGGCCATCTCGCCGTGGATCTCGTGGTGCCGCTTGCCGACCTCGGCGATCGCGGCCCCGCGACCGATCATCGCCATGATGCCCTTGTCGCGGTAGGCGAAGTGCTCGCGCGGTTGGCCCTCGAAGCTCGCGACGATGTTCTTGGCCGCGCAGACGCCACTCTGCAGCGCGACGGAGCCCAGCTGTGGCAGCGGCTCCCCGTCCGGACCCGAGATGTTCGCGATGTCGCCGACCACGTACACGTCCGGGTGGCCGGTGACGGTCAGGTCGCGCTCGACGTCGACGCGCCCGCCGGGGCCCTGGGTGAGACCTTCGCCGCCGGCGATCTCCGCCGCCATGATCCCGCCGCCCCAGACGACGCACCGCGTCGCCAGCACCGTCCCGTCCGAGAACGTCGCATGGCCGGTGCCAACCTCCTTGACGCCCGTCCCGAGGTGGACCTCCGCCCCCTTCTCGGCCAGTACCTTGTCGACATACTCGTGCGCGCTGTCTGAGAACGGCTTCAGGAGCGCGTCGCCGAGGTCGTACAGGTGGACGTGCGCGTTGGCGACGTTGATCGACCGGTACTCGGCGGGCACCGTGACGGAGATCATGTCGGCCAGTGCGCCCGCCACCTCGACGCCCGTCGGCCCGCCCCCGACGACAACCAGGTTGAGCGCGCCCCGATCGACCAGCGAAGGGTCCCGGTCCACCTGCTCGAACAGGCCCAGGATCCGCGAGCGCAGCCTGGTCGCGTTGTCGAGCGAATAGAGCGGGAACGAGTTCTCGGCGGCGCCTGGCGTGTGGAAGAAGTTCGCCTGTGAGCCAGCGGCGAGCACCAGCACGTCGCCGGTCCACTGCTGGCCGTCGGTCGCGGTCACAGTGCGTGTCGTTGCGTCAACCGCCGAGACCTCCGCCAGCTTGATGTCGACGTTCGACTGGTCCGCGAACACGTCGCGCAGCGAGTGGGCGATGTCGGTCCCCGCGAGCTGTGAGGTAGCCACCTGGTAGAGCAGCGGCTGGAACTGGTGGTAGTTGTTGCGGTCGATCAGGGTGATCGAGATGTCCTCGTGGTCGGCCAGCTCCTGGGCGCAGCCGAGGCCCGCAAACCCGCCGCCGACGATCACGACATGGCGGTTTCCGTTCGGCATTTCAAGATCTCCTTCGGGGACGAGCAGGTCTGGGGCTCGACGCTACGGCAGGCCGCTGATCGAGCATCACCCGGTTCGGGTGAGGTAGCCGCGCGCCGCCTCAGAAGACCGCGACCGGGTTCAGCGGCGAGCCGGTTCCGCCGATGATCCGCAGCGGCGCGGTCGCGAGCAGGAACTCCCAACGCCCGAGGCGCATGCACGCAGCGGCGAGGTCGTCGAGCTGCAGGTAGTCGAGCAGGTGGACGCCCATCGCCGCCAGCGCCAGAGCGTGGATCGGAAAGTCGACGCCCTCGGTGCTGCTGGGTGCCGTGTCGTTGTTGCCGTCGCACCCCAGGACCGCGACGCCCCGGGAGCCGACAAACCGCATCGCGGTCGGATGAAGCCCGGCTTTGGCCACCGGCGTGTTCCACGGCCCAAGTTCCGCCAGCCGGCGTCCGTGGCCCGTCCGCACGAGCAACACGTCTCCGCTTGCGACGGTCACGCCCTGTTCGCGCTCGGCGGCGTCGGGTATCAGGGCCGTCTCTATAACGACCGGCGCGAGGATGCGGTCACGGCGGACGGCGCGGAGGTCAACTCGATCGAG
>JBKQJQ010000621.1:0-12724 GCA_052147875.1 Solirubrobacteraceae bacterium
CCTCCACCTGCTGACGCGGCCGCAGCACCCGCTGCCCCAACACCGGCACAACCCCCGCCTCCCTAAAACCGCCATCCGACCCCGTCACCATGCGGCCTCCACTCAGTATGAAGAATTACAACATGAAACCCTCAGCCTTCGCGGTAATTGTACGACCGTAGCGGCGGGCAACAGCAGCACCGCCAGCAGTTGCCCTGCCATCACGGATAATTCACTCCCAGCGAGCGCTATCCCGGCTCAAGCCGCTACGGGATGTCATCACGCCCAGCCGGTCACAGCGCCGAGAACGAGCGCAGCAGCCGCCCCACGGGTTCCAGGCTCGGGGCATCCGCAAGCCCCCACAACCGATCGGCGAGCTCGGCGCTCTGGGCGGATGAGAGCACGCGAGCGACGAGACCGTCGAACTTCTCGCGGACCTCGGTGTCGGTCATGGGGTTGTCCGGATGCCCTCGCGGAATATCACAGACCTCACCGAGGCGGTGCCCGTCCGCCATGGTGATCGTGACCTGCGTCGGGCAGATGTCGCGGCCCGCGCGGCCAGTGAGCTCCGCGCTCTCGGTGACCTTGATCCGCCGCATCGCCGCGCGGACGGCCGCGTCCTCGCGGCGCTGGTCGGAGAAGGAATCATCGTCGATCAGGCCATCGAGCAACGCGACGGCCAGCATGTAAGGCATGCTGTGGTCCGCGGTCTCTCTGGTCGGCGGGTTCCACTTCTCCTCTGCATCTCCATGGCCGCCGCCGACGACCCAGAACGCGGCGTGACACGTGGCCACCTCGACCGACTCGACGTGGCCTGGATCGATCTGGGTGCGCAGGCGCAGCATAGCCTCGATGCCTGTCTGCCCCCAGAAGCAGGCCGGGTAGCGCTTGAGGCTGGCCCGCTCGATGGCGCTTGGCCGGGACGCCGACGCGCCGAATGTGACTTTGAAGGGCTGCAGCGCCTTGTCGAACAGGCCGTCTTTGCCTTCGAAGGGGTCGGGCGGCCCGTTCATGCCACGGGCGGCGAGCCGGACAGCGAAGGATGCGGTCATGAGCGCGTGCGCGGTGGCCGATCCCTTCCACTCCGACAGCTCGCCCGACCGCGTCGCCCGCAGGGGAAGGCTGGGGACGACGGCGAGCGAGACGGCGTTTGCCGTCTCGCCCGCGTCGAGGTGGAGCAGGTTCGCCATGGCGGCAGCCGCCGCGATCGAGCAGTAGAGGCCCTGATCCCAGCCTCTTTCCGACAAGGGGGACGCCTCAGCGAGCGTGGTCGCGATCTCGTACGCGAGGTAGACGGCGCAGACCACGTCCGGCCCGGTGGCCCCGGTCGCCTCCGCCATCCCGAAGAGCGCGGCGATCATGTCACTCGGATGACCGGACAGCCCGAAGTCATTGAAGTCGAGGTTCCTGTTGGCCGAGACGTTCGCGAAGGCTGCCACGTCGACCAGCGCTTTCTCCGGCAGGCCGTAGACAGACGCGACCAGCGGACCGGAGACCCCCGACGCCATCTGGCGCGCGATGCGCGCAGGGCGGCTGTCAAACCCCCCGGCCCCGCACCCGACCGTGTCCGCGGTGTGCCTGACCACGTGGCTCACCGCATCGGCGCTGAGCGACTCGTAGTCCACTTCGCTGGCGAAATCGACGATCGAACGCAGCATTTGATCCATCGCTGGTTCCTCTCCCTGCTGCTTTCTACTGATTATTTCTCCGCGTGGAGGCGAGTGGCGGGCATCGGCCGTCAGATGCCGGCGGACGACACGAGCTCGCGCAGCCTGAACTTCTGGATCTTGCCGCTCTGCGTCATGGGAAGCTCGTCGAGCACGATCAGCCGTTCGGGCAGGTAGTGCTTCGACAGGCCGCGCGAGATCAGGAACTCGCAGACCTGGCCGAGCGTCAGTGTCACTCCAGGCGCGGTCACTACCACGGCGCACGCACGCTCGCCGAGCCGCTCGTCTGGGATACCGATGACGGCGGCGTTGACGATGCCGGGGTGATCGAACAGGACCGTCTCGACGTCGGTGACCGGGATGTTCTCACCGCCCCTGATGATGATGTCCTTGACGCGGCCGCGTAGCGACACCCAGCCGCGCTCGTCGATGCTGGCGGTGTCGCCAGTGCGGAACCACCCCCCGTCTGCGAAGGCGTCCTTGGTGGCATCGGGGCGCTCGAAGTAGCCGAGGAACAAGGAAGGACCCCGGACGAGCAGTTCGCCGATCGCTCCCGTGAGCGCGCCGACGCCCGCAGCGTCGACGACCTTGACCTCGGATCCCTTGAACACTGACCCGTCTGTGGCCGTGATCTCGTCCGGCGCGGAAGGCGTGCAGGAGATGATGATGCTGCATTCGGTCATGCCCCATGCAGGGGCGATGTAGGCGCCGAGCGCCTTCGCCGCCTGGGCAGGAAGGCTCCTCGGCACGGACGACCCGGCGATCACGACGCAGCGCAGCGGGCAGTCCGGGTCACCCGCGAGGTCGGTGCGCATCATGTCCTGCAGGAAGGTCGGCGCGCCGAAGAAGGTCGTGACCTTCTCTCTGCGAATGATGTCGACACCCCAGGCTGGATCCCAGCGGTCGATGTGGACCCCGGTGCCGCCGACGCACACGGTAAACACGACGCCCCAGATGAACCCGGTGTGGTGGCCGGTCGGCGAGGCCACCAGGTGGATCATCGGGTCCCCGAAGGTGGCCGAGCCGATGTGCTCGGCCAGCTGGAAGGCGCTGTAGAGGAGTGTCTCGTGGGTGTGCATCGCGCCCTTGGGCTCACCTGTGGTGCCCGAGGTGAATCCGAGGTAGCAGATCGCTGTGGGATCGCCGGGACCGAAGTCGCGGGACGGCGCGTCAGCGAGCGATGACCACAGGCACTCCCCCGCGCCGAGGTCGTCGCCGTCTTCGCCGACGACGACGACATGTTCCAGGCTCGGCAGCGATGCGCGCAGCCGCCGCGCGAGCTCTAGGTGCTCGCCACTGCGCCAGCGGCGCGGGATCAGGAGGACCTTTGCCTTGCTACGGCTCAGGATCGCGGCGGCCTGGCGTTCGCCGTAGGAGATAGGGATCCCCGTATAGATCGCCCCGAGCTCGTTGATCCCGAAGATCAGGGCCCCGTACTCGATCCAGTTCGGCATCATCACCGCGACCGCGTCGCCCGCCCGCACGCCGAGGTGCGCCAGGGCGGCGGCGGCCCTGGACGACGCCTGGTCGAATTGCCGGTAGCTGAGCCGGTGTGTCGTCCCGTCGGAACGGTAGCCGATGAGAGCATCCCGGTCCGGGTAGGCCGCGGCGACGTCAGCGAGGACCGAACGGATCGTGCGGCCTTCCCAGTAACCCGCCGCGCGGAAGCGTGCCACCTCCGCCTCGGTGATCGGTGCCTCGCGGCTGCCGATGAGCTCGGCCAGCGTCAGTGTCATGTGCCTTCCTTACCTGCGCGCTTGACGGACGTCTGTGTCCCCGGCCGGGTATCCGGCTAGCAGTGCGGCGGCGGCGCGGGCGCCGCCGCCGGCGTCGGTCGCCGCGCGCAGCGAGATCGCGTCGCGGACAAGTCGCTCGACTCCGTATTCGGCCAGGTAGCCGTAGCCGCCATGTATCTGCACGGCGGCGGCCGTCACGGAGACCGCTCGCTCGCAGTTGTCCGCGAGGATCGGCGCGGCGTCGACTGGGGCTGGGAGGACGGTATCGTGCAGGACGGCAAGTGCGGCCGCGGCGTCGGCCGCCTGCCGCGCCAGCGCCTGGCGGACCGTGGCGAGCGCGGTGAGCGGGGCGCCGAACTGGACGCGGGAGCGCGCATAGCGCAGGCTCTGCTCCGCCGCATCGGCGCACAGGCCGGCGGCGATCGCCGCCCCCGCCAGCTGGAGCCGCGCCCTGACCTCCGCGACACGTACCCCACCGATGATCGCCGGCGTCGCGCCTGCCACCTGCACCGCGATCGTGCAGGCGCCCGCCAGGCCGGAGCGGCGCAGCGCGGGGCCGAAGGCGAGTGCCTGCGGGGGCAGCACCCAGGCCGTGGCGTCACCGGTGAGCAGGATGACATGCGGAGCGGTCCCGGCCGGGTCAAGGCGCGAGATGGTGCCGCTGACCCGCTCGTCCTCGCTCGTGAGGCTGACGCGCGAGGAGTCCCTGTCGACGACGCATGCGACCGCGCTGCCGTCGCTCAGCCGCTGGGTCAGCTCACCCCACGCCGGGTCGCCGCCGAGAACCTCGATCGCGGCATGCGCCTGCGCCGACGCCCAGGCGAGTGCCGCCCAGTGCCGGCCGGCCGAGGCGAGGAAGGCCAGCAGCAGCGGCAGCGGCGCTCCCCCGCCGCCAGCGCCCTCGGCCGCGCCGAGGGTCCACAGGCCGGCGTCGGCGAGTGCCTGCCGCGCCTTGGCGACCTCGGCGGGGTACTCGTCCTGCGGGGCGGCACCGTGCTTGCCAACGATCGCGTCCACGAGGCCGATTATGTCGGCCTGGTCACCCGACAGCGGAGGACCGGGCCAGGTCACCGCCAGAACCTTTCCGGGTCGACGGCCCGGCGCTCGCCGAACGCGCTGCCCATCTCATGCGCTTCCGCCGTGGTCAGGTACAGGGTAAGGTGCTGGTCGTGCGCCATCCGCGCCTGTCCTGAGACACCGTTGTGCCGGGCGGAGAACGCCCCCTTCAGCGCGCCGATCGCCAGCGGGCTCCGCTCGGTGATCTCGCGGGCCACCGAGCGGGCCGTGTCCATCAGGTCCGCCGCGGGCACCACCTCGTTCACGAGCCCGCGCGCGAATGCCTCCTGCGCCGAGTACTTGCGGTTGAGGTACCACATCTCCTTGGCGCGCTTGCGGCCGATGGAGTCCTCGAGGTACCAGGTGCCGTATCCCGCGTCAAAGCTCCCGACCATGGGGCCGACCTGCCGGAACACTGCGTTCTCCGCGGCGATGGTGAGGTCGCAGACGTTGGCGAGCACGTTGCCGCCGCCCACGGCGAACCCGTTGACCGCCGCGATGACGGGCTTGGGGATGGTGTCGATCGCCTGGTACACGTCGATGATGGGGATCACCTGCGACTGGTCAAGTGACGTCGTCTCGTCGTGCTCGCCGCCGATGCAGAAGAACTTCTCGCCCGTACCGGTGAGAATCGCCGCGCGCAGGGCGGGATCCAGGCGGAACCGCTGCAGGGCGTCGGACAGCTCGAGGCAGGTCTCGTTCCTGAGCTTGTTGCCGGCCTTCTCCCTGTTGATCGTCAGGGTAAGGATCGCGTCGGCGCGATCGACGAGGATGTCTTCGTACTCGGTCATTGGGCGTTCTCCTGGCTACGGAAGCCCGCGCCGCTCTTATTGCCGAGCGCCCCGGCGGCCACCATGACCTGGAGCAGCGGTGGCGGGGCGAAGGCGGGATCGAGTGTTGCTTCGTAGGCGCTGCGGGTGGCGTGCTCGTGGTTGTCAAGGCCGATCATGTCGAGCAGTTCAAGCGGGCCCTGCTTATAGCCGAGCCCGAGCTTGAGCGCGGTATCGATGTCCTCGGCGGTCGCAAGCTCGTCGTCGTAGCCCTGGATGACGTCGTTGAGGTAGGGCATGAGCAGCCGGTTGATCAGGAACCCCGGCCGGTCCTTCACGAGCACCGGCTCCTTGCCGAGCGCGCGGGCGAAATCGGCGAGGCGGTCGAGCAGCGCGGGCTCCGTCCGCACGGCGCGCACGACTTCGATGACTTTCATGAGGGGCGCCGGGTTGAAGAAGTGCAGGCCCGCGAAGCGCTCGGGGCGTGGCACCGCTGTGGCCAGGTCGGACACGGACAGTGCGGAGGTGTTCGTGACGATGACGGCTTCCCCGCCGACCACGGTGGCCACCTGCGCGAGCAGTGCGCGCTTGACGTCACGCCGCTCGGTGACGGCCTCGATGACGAGCTCGGCGTCCGCCAGGTCCTCGATCGCGGTCGTGCCCTTGATGCGCGCGAGGATCTCGGCCCGCCGCTCCGCGGTGACCTTGCCCCGGCGGACACCCTCGTCGAGAAAGGCGCCGAGCGCGCCCCTTCCCGCCTCGACGCGGGCCTGATCGGTCTCCAGGACGGTGACCTCGCAGCCGCCCTGCGCGGCGAGCTGCGCGATCCCGGCGCCCATCGTGCCGAACCCGAGAACGGCTACTTTTTCGAACTCAAGCATTTGTGCTCCCTGACTGTAGGAGTGGTCTCGGCCCGCTAGGAGCCGAACAACCGGGTGTCGTCGTAGGTGTAGAAGCCGCGCCCGGTCTTGCGCCCGAGGTCCCCGGCGGCGACCATGCGCTCGACCATCGGCGGCGGGAAGAACCTCGGCTCGCGGAGCTGCTCATACAGGCGCGTCGCGACCTGCTGGTGGATGTCGAGCCCGACGATGTCGAGCAGCCGGAACGGCCCCATCGGGTGACCGAGCGCGCCGGTCACGGCGGCGTCAATGGACTCCCTGGTGCCTAGTCCGGCCTCAAGCGCCCTGATGCAGCTGTTCTCCCAGGGGATGAGGAACCGGTTGACGATGAAGCCGGGTCTGTCCTTGGTGACGACGACGGTCTTGCCGACCGATCGCAGGTACTCCTCGGTGGCGCTGTGGGCCCAGTTCGCGGTGTAGGGGCCGTCGGCGACCTCGACCAGCTTCATGAGCGGCGCCGGGTTGCAGTAGTGCGTGCCCACCACTCGCTCCGGGCGTCTTGACCCGGAGGCGATCGCGGTCACCGACAGCGTCGAGGTGTTGGTCTGGAACAGGGCCGTTTCAGAGACGATCTCGTCGAGCTCGCCGAACAGCGCCTTCTTGACCGCCAGGTCCTCGTAGACGGCCTCGATCACGACATCGCATCCGGATAGGTCCTTCAGGTCGGTCGTCCCGCTGATCGCCGCGGACGCGGCCGTGCCCTGCTCGGCGGACAGCCGCCCGAGCTTCACGCTCTTGTCGAGGAACGCCCGCACGGTGGCGAGCCCGCGCTCGACCTGGTCGTCGGTGAGATCGTAGAGCAGGGTGCGATGCCCCGCCCTGGTCGCCACGGTGGCGATCCCCGAGCCCATGGTGCCCGCGCCAAGCACGGCCACCGCCTTGGTTGCGCTTATCACTTTTCTTAGCTCCTGTCCCGTTGCGGCCGGTCAGTGCACGGCCTGGCCGCCGTCGATGACGATGGTCTCGCCGGTCATGAAGTCGGAGGCGCTGCTGGCGAGGAGCAGCGCCCACGGCGTGATTTCGCGCGGCTCGCCCATCCGCCGCGCGGGGATGGCCCGTACCACCTTGTCCATGAGCGCCTGGTCGGCGCGCATGGCCGCGTTGAGCTCGGTCGCGAAGTATCCGGGCGCGAGGGCGTTCACCTGCACGTTGTGCCTGGCCCACTCGACGGCCATGCACTTGGTGAACGCGATGATGCCGGCCTTCGACGCGGCATACGCGGCGTGATTGGCGACACCCATGAGCCCGAAGTTGGAGGCGATGTTAATGACCTTCCCCGCGTGCTGTGCCACCAGGTGCCTGCCGACGGCCCGGGTCATCAGGTAGGCGCCGCCCAGGTTGGTGGTGATGACGCGGGACCACTCGTCGGGCTCGGTGTCAAGCAGCGGGCTTGAGGCGAGCACCCCTGAGTTGTTGACGAGGATGTCGACCCGGCCGAAGGCCGCCACCGTGGCATCGACGAGGGCACGCACGGAGTCCTGGTCGGTGACGTCCGTCGGCACGGCTAGTGCGCTCCGCCCCTCGGCCTCGGCGGCCTTCACGAAGTCGTCAAGCTGCGACGTGGTGCGGGAGGCCGCCACGACGTGGGCGCCCGCCGCGTTCAGCGTCTCCGCTATCGCGCGGCCGAGTCCCCGGCCCGCCCCGGTGACGATGGCCACCTTGCCCTCGATCGGACCGTTCACAGCAGCTCCGCGAACGTGCGCGTGGTGTCTCGTCCGATCAGTATCCGCTGCACTTCGTTGGTGCCGTCGTAGATCTGGGTGACCTTCGCGTCCCGCAGGCAGCGCTCCACCCCCAGGTCGGCCAGGTCGCCGAGGGGACCGAGGATCCGGGCCGCCTCGACGCTGGCCCGCCAGCCGAGGTCGGTGCAGCTCTGCTTCATGATTCCGATCTGCCCGGGCGAGGGCGCCACGGACCGGTCGGCTTCGCGCGCGATCGACAGCAGCAGGAGCCGGCCGCGCAGGATGTCTCCCCGCAGGTCGGCGAGCGCGAACGTCGCCTCGTCGGGCAGCCTGCGGCCGTGTACCTCGTGCAGCGCGAGCAGCGCCCGCGTGTAGGCGGCACGCGCGATTCCGACGCCCTGGGCGGCGGCGCTGATCCTTGACTTGACGACAGAGGCCATGACGATCCGCCAGCCGTCGCCCTCCGCGCCGATCCGGTTCCCGGCAGGCACGCGCACGCCCGAGAAGAAGAGCTCGGCCGTGGACGAGCCGTGCATGCCCATCTTGAGGAACGGCCGCCCCCTGGTGAGGCCTGCGGCATCGCCGTCGACCGCAAGCGCCGTGATGCCCTCGCGTCCGAGCGCCGGATCGACCGTCGCGAAGCATACGATGACGTCGGCCCTGTCTCCCGTCGTGATGAAGGTCTTCGACCCGGTGACCGTGTAGCCGGCCGGCACACCGCCGCCGCTGTCCGGCGTCGCCCGGGTCTTCAGGCTCGCCACGTCGCTGCCCGCGTCAGGTTCGGTGATCGCGAGCGATCCGTACCGCGTGCCATCGAGCAGCCCGGGGATGTACCGGGTCGCGAGCTCCTCGGAGCCGCCCACCCAGATCGGATAGGCCGCGTGCGTCTGAGTCATGTAGATAAGGCTCGTCGCGGCGCAGCCGGCGGCGATCTCCTCCATCGCCACGGCGTAGGCGACGTGCGTGTCCTCGGTGCCGCCCCAGCGCCTCGGGAAGATCAACCCGGCCAGCCCCGCCGCCGCCAGGGCCTGGTAACTGTCGTGCGCGAACGTGTGCGCGGCATCCACGTCCGCCGCGCGCGGCGCGACCTCGGTCGCGACCACCTCCCGCACGCGAACGCGGACCTGCGCCTCGCGCTCAGTCAGCAGCTGGTCACTCGCTGACTCATCGGTTGCCCGAGCCGCGGCGAGGTAGCGATCCGGGTCGCGCTCCAGGGTTTCCCGCACGTCGCTCACCTCCCGTCCCCGCTTGGCACGCGATCGAAGGACGCCTGGCGGCGCCCCCTGAACGCCGCGATCCCCTCCGCTGCCTCGGCGCCAGCGGTCGCGATCGCTGCGAGGGCGGTCTCAAGCGCTAGCTCGGCGGTGCCAGGGGCTCCGGCGCGCAGGACGCGCAGGATGGCGGCATGCGCGCGGGGACCCCGCGCCGCCACCTCCCGGGCGACCTGCGTGGCCACGGCAAGCAGCTCGGCCGGCTCGACCGGCGCCAGTGGGCTGAGGCCCAGTGCGTAGGCGCGCTCCGCCAGCAGGCGCTCACCGGTGAGCATCATGTGCGCCGCCACCGCGGGACCCACCACCCTTGGAAGCCGCTGCGTCCCGCCGTAGCCGGGTATGAGGCCGAGGCCGGACTCCGGCAGGCCGAAGGACGCCCGGGTGGACAGGACGGGGAATGCCGTCGCCAGGACGAGCTCGAAACCCCCGCCGAGCGCTACCCCGTTCACGGCGGCGATGACCGGCACCGGGTTGTGCTCGATCTCGGCCAGGATCCGCTGTCCGGCCCCAAGCACTCCGTGCGCCTGCTGCGCGTCAAGTCCCGCCAGCTCATCGAGATCGGCGCCCGCGCTGAAGGCCCGCTCGCCCGCTCCGGTGATCACGATCGCGCCTACAGCTCCGCTGGCGCTCAGCGATCCGACCGCGTCCGCGATGCCGCGCAAGGTCCGCGCGTTGAGCGCGTTGTAGACGTGCGGGCGGTTGATCGTCACGACGGCGACCGCGTCGTCTTGTTCGACAATGACTTCTTCCTCAGCCATGGGTGTGCACCCCTCTACTCCTGCGAGCCGGCCTCGAGCTGGATGGCTCCCGCCCGCGCCAACTCCGTGATCCTTTCGCCGGACAGGCCAAGTTCCCCCAGGACCTCCCGGGTGTGCGCGCCCAGGGCAGGACATCGACTGTTGCGCAGTTCACCGATGGACGCTAGACGGAAGGGGCTGCGGACGCTGTAGAGGCTATCGGAGCCAGGTGCGGGCATCAGGTGCCCCCGCGCCTCCACCTGCGGGTCGGCCACCACCTCCGACAGCGTCTGCACGGGGGACGAGGGCACCTGCACCTCGGCAAGTATCTTCAGCCACTGGGCGGCCGTGCGCTGGCTCAGCTGGCTGGCGACGAGCTCGGTGATGCGGTCCCGGTTTGCCCGCCTGCCCGCGTTGTCGCGCAGCGCCGGGTCGTCGGCGAGCTGCGGCAGCGCGACGGCGGCACAGAACCGCTGCCACATCCCGTCGTTGCCGATGGCTACGACAATGGGCCGGTCGGCTGTCTGGAAGGGCTGGTAGACGGCCAGGACCGAGTCCGTCCCGCCGCTCGGGGCGGGCTCTGGCTCGCCGGCGAGAAAGGCCGCAATCCGCGGTGCCATCAGCGCCAGGTCGGTGTCGAGCAGTGACACGTCCACGAGGTCCCCCGTGCCGTCCGTCCGCTGGCGCAGCAGGGCGGCGCTGATCGCGAGCGCCGCGCTCATCCCCGTGACGATGTCGGACAGCGCGGTCGACACCCGCTGCGGCGGGCCGCCCTTCGCCCCGGTCACGGACATCAGGCCAGAGCGCGCCTGGGCGGCCAGGTCGTAGCCGGGCATGCGACTGTCGGGCCCGTCGAGGCCGTAACCCGACATCGCGCAGTAGACAAGCCCCGGGTACCGTGCCATGAGGGCGGCGGGCTCAAGTCCGAGGCGCTCCAGCTTGACCGGGTTCATGCTCTCCATGAACACGTCCGCCTGGCTGATCAGCGAGTGCAGTAGGTCTCGCCCCTCGGCCGACCTCAGGTTCAGCACCAAGGACCGCTTGTTGCGGTTCGCCGAGGCGAACCAGGCGGACACCCCGTCGGCGAACGGTGGCCCCCAGCCCCGCGCCTCATCTCCCACGCCGGGACGCTCCACCTTCACGACGTCAGCGCCGAGGTCGGCGAGGTACATCGAGGCGGTGGGCCCCGCGTACGACGTCGTGAGGTCCACCACCCGCACGCCTCCGAGAGGCCCTGCCGCCGTGTGCCGATCGAAAAGCGAGTGCTGCGTCATTACTCCATACTGTCCGACATTAAAAGCAGTGTCAATACCAACGATCGGTTGACTACTACTTGACGATGACGACACAGCGAAGTAAAGACACGTGGTGAGTTTTCTTGCGACATCGACCTGGATGGGGAGCTCGCGATGAAGGCGCGGCTCGTCGACGACGAGGTAATGGAGGCATTCATGCGCGCCACGTTTCTCATCGATCGCCAAGCCGCTCGAGACCATCGAGCCCCGGTTCAGTCCCGCTCGATGATGGCGGCCATTCCCTGTCCGCCCGCGATGCACATGGTCACCAGGCCCCGATGCCGGTCACCGCGGCGCATCTCATGCAGCAGGGAGGTGACCATCCGCATGCCGGTGGCCCCGATGGGATGGCCCAGTGAGATCCCGCCGCCGTTGACGTTGAGCCTGTCGTGGTCATCCCACCCCCAGCCCTTGAGCACCGCGAGCACCTGCACGGCGAAAGCCTCGTTGAGCTCAACCAGGTCCATCTCGTCAAGCAGCGTCCTGGGCTCGGTGCCGCGCCGGCCCGCCAGCTTGGCCAGCGCGTGCACCGGGCCGATCCCCATCCGCGAGGGGTCGCAGCCCGCCGCGGCCCAGCCCCCCACGTAGCCGAGCGGTTCGAGCCCGAGGTCGGACAGGCGATCCTCCGCGACGACGAGGCAGCACGCGGCGGCGTCATTCTGCTGGCTGGCGTTGCCCGCGGTCACGGTGCCGCCGTCCATGAGCGGCCTCAGCTTGCTCAGCGTCTCCTGGGTTGAGTCGGGGCGGATCCCCTCATCGGCCGCGAACACCACCGGATCGCCCTTGCGCCTCGGTACCTGGACTGGCGCTACCTCGTCGGCGAACCGCCCGGCCTGCCACGCGGCGGCGGCCCGCTGGTGGCTGCGCGCCGCGTACTCATCCGCGCTTGACCGGCCGATACCGTAATCGGTCGCCAGGTTCTCCGCGGTCTCGATCATCCCGGAGATACGCCCGAACCGGGCTTCAGGCTGCGAGCGCTCCCGGCCCCTGTCGAGCCGGTCATACAGCGCCACGGTGCCCGCGCGGGCACCCCAGCGCGTAGCCGTGGAGTAGTACTCGATTCGGCTCATCGACTCGACGCCGCCGGCCAGGACGACGTCCGCCGCGCCGGTCTGGACCATCATGGCTGCCGTGACCAGCGCCTGGAGCCCGCCGCCGCAGCGCCGGTCCAGTTGCATGCCCGGCACGTCGATAGGCAGCCCCGCGTGCAGCGCCACCCAGCGGCCCACGCACGGCACCTCGGAATTCGCGTACGACTGCGCGAACACCACGTCGTCGACGCGCCCCGGGTCGATGCCCGAAGCGGATACTACGGCGCTGACGACAGCGCCGGCCAGATCCTCGACCGGCACGTCCCGCAAGGCGCCGCCGAAGGTACCCACCGGCGTGCGCAACGGGCTGACAATCGCCGCGCGCCGAAGTTGCTCGCTCACGTCTTACTCTCCTGTTGCTGGAGCCTCCGTTACGGCCTGCACTTCGCCAGGAGCGGCAGGATCCCCCGCTGGAGGATCTCTCCTCGCTGGTTCTCAAGCCGGTACTCCCGCGTGAGCACGCCGCGCTTCCCGTCGCTCGTCAGCCGCTTGTCCTTGATGAGCAGGACGCCGTGTACCGTGTCGCCGGCGAAGACGGGCT
>JBKQJQ010000622.1:0-4117 GCA_052147875.1 Solirubrobacteraceae bacterium
CGACGTGACGATCGACGATCTCCGCGTACGCGCGCGAGCTGACCATCACGCCGGCCCAGCGTCCGAGCACCTCCTGACCGTGACCGAGCAGCCCCGCGATCAGTCGGTGGAGCTGTTCGCGGCGGTCGGCGCTCGCGAGCATCTCGTCGATCGCCGCGGCGAGACGCGGCGTGTCGTGCACCGCCTCAGAGCCGGCCGCGAGCGCCCCGTCCCTGAGCTCGCCGTCCGGAACAAGACCGGCGAGCTCGAGCAGACCGCTCCACACGAGGCGAGCCGTGCGGACGAGGTCGAACAGCGCGTACTGCGCGAGTACCGACCAGCGCTCGCGCTGCCGGCGCTCGAGCACTTCGTTGAGCACCGCCGCGGTCACCGCGACGACGATCAAGCTCCCGACGAGGTCCGTGAACAGCGCGTGACGCGACCAGAACCCGTCGTTGGCGAGGTCCCAGGCGATCGCCCCGCAAAGCACGAGCACAGTGAGGCCGCCGACGATCCTTGTCGCGCGCATGTACGTCCGAACCGAGTCGGTGCGGCGCGGACCGACAGACTGACGAGCCATCTATACCCGAGCATATTCCGCGCGCCAGCGCGCGCATGCTCAGACCCGGCAGCAAGGCAAAGCCTGAGGCCCGACAAACCATGCCGCGGATCCCGGAGTGGGAGCCGGCTGCACACGCCATGCTGCGGGCCTTGCATGCCTTTGGCGCCGCCAAAGCAAGACCCACGCCGGCGCGGCTTCCGGTCGGCGCAGACAGGTTTTCGGGGCATTCTCGGGGCTTCGTGGGCCTCGGCCGAGAGACCCTCATCGTCTGGGCCACAACTTCGTCGTGCGCAGCGGTGGCCTCATCGCCACGACCAAGCCCCCAGAACCAAAAACCCGTAGCTCAAGGCGCTGCACTCAGGCGTCGCACTGACCAGCGACGCCGTCGAGCGCTTTCGCAACCAAACGATCGAAGTGAACCACGAGTTCCTCGGTCGAAGCCATCAGATGCGGGCGGGCGACCTGCCGGGACTCGAGTCCACGCTGCACGGCCTCGACGAGCGCCTGATCCTCGGTCGCGACCTGGGTGCTGAAGCAGTCGAGCATCTCGATCTCGTCGGGTGCAATCGAGGGATCCACCAGCGTTTCGCACACGATTCGCGTGCGGTGTGCATTGATCGGTTCAAACCAGCACGCGACGACTCTCCGTGGCCCAGGACTCTGGCTGAGCGTGAACGACGGCCACAGGAGCGCGTATTGACCGACTGAGTTCTCCCCGTCGGGATAGCTGTCGATCGCCTCGACGCCGCCGGGGCGGAGCGGCACGACGGCTCGCGAGGTCCACTCAGCGGTCTCGAGCCGGTAGTGCTCAGGGTCGACAGCAAGCAGCTGCGAGAACTGAGGGTGGGCTACCGGGCAGTGGTAACACTCGTTGAAGTTCTCGACGAGGACCTTCCAGTTGGCCTCCTGCTCGCTCTCCCAGTGTCCGGCGTGGACCATCCCGTCGAAGCTCAACCCGTCCTCGCGCATCCGCTCTTCGAGGCCGTCGAGCTGCACGCTCAGCGATGCTGCATGCGGGTCGGCGTTGACCATCACCAACGGCCCGAGGCGACCGACCTGGATCTCGGTGAGCCGGAAGTCGGCGAACTCGAACCCCGGCTCGTTCTTGAAGCGCGGGGCCGCGATCAGGCGGCCGTCGAGACCGTACGTCCACGCGTGGTAGGGGCATTGGAGCCTGGTCAGGTTGCCGCAGCCGCTGGCGATGATCGAACAACGGTGCAGGCAGACATTGACGAAGCCGCGCAACTGCTCCTCCAGGTCGCGGATGACCACGACCGGGATCCGGCCGACCTGACCCGTGATGTAGTCGCCCGGGGTCGCGAGCCGATCGATCAGCCCCACGCACTGCCAGCTGCGTTCGAAGATCCGCTCGAGCTCGGCTTCGAGCACGCGCGCTTCGACGTACCACTCACACGGCAGCGCCGCGGTCGGACTCTCCTGCGTGGTCATCTCCCACCTCCTTGACGATCTCGCGCTCGCTGATGAACCTCCCGTCTGGATCCCCTTGCGACGACGTGATCACGCGTGCATCGAGAGCTAGCACCCCGTTGGGGAGCACGAGCAGCGGGTTGATCTCCACCTGGTCCAGATCATCGTGCGTGTCCGCGATCGCGCCCAACGCGACCGCAGCCCGGCACAGAGCCCGCACGTCGACGGCCGGCCGTCCGCGTGCTCCAGTCAGCAACGGCGCGCAGCGTAGCTCGAGCACGCGCTGCTCGAGCTCGCCCGCCGATGTCGGCAACAGAGACACAGCGACATCGTCGAGCACCTCCGCGTACACACCACCCAGCCCGACCATCACGAGCCAGCCAAATCGAGGGTCGCGCCGCACCCCGACGATCATCTCGACCGCTCCGGCGACGGAGGCCATCTCCTCGACCGAGTACTCCGTCGCGCCCGTGCGCCGCCCAACCCTCGCGAATGCGCGCTCCAGGTCGGCCTCATCCTCGATGCCCAGCGCCACCGCGCCGTTGTCGGACTTGTGCGCCGCACCGAGGGCCTTAAGCACGACGGGAAAGCCGATCTCGCGCGCTGCGGCAATCGCGGCCGGGGCGTCGGCCACCGTCGAGGCCGCGACCAGCGAGATATCAGCGCGGGCGACGAACTCCCGGGCGGCGAAGTAACCGAGCCCCCGAGCGTCCAGAGGTCGTGCCGGCTCGCGCGCCGAAGCCGGGCGAGGCACGTTCACACCGGTCAGCGCGCTTAGAGCCCTGGCCGCCGACTCGATCCGCTCGTAGACGGGAATCCCGGCCGCGCGCAGAACTCCGATCGCAGGCGATACCGGGTTGATGCTGTGCACGACGAGTGGCCGCGACCAGCCCCCGGCGGCCTCAGCGATCTGGTGCGCCACCCGCTGCTCCTGCGCCCGCTGTTCGCTCCCGAGCAGGCTGTAGGCGCCGAAGTAGCCGGTCAGCAGCAGAGCGTCGAGTTCGGGCAGATCACCGAGCACGGCCAGCAGCCGGCCATACACCTCGAGGTCGCCTTCGGCAGCGCCGGCGAGGTCGATCGGATTCGCGGCGCTGGCCGTCGGCGGGAGCAGCTGCTCCAGTCGTGCCCGGCCGGCCGCCGACAGCTCCTCGACCACCAGCCCGCGGTCGACGAGGACATCGGCTGCGATCGCGCAATGGCCGCCACCATCTCCGAGCACCCCGACTCGGCCGGTCCGAGGCCGGGCGCGGGCGCGCCACGCCTCGAGCAGGTCCGCCAACTCACCCGGCGTCCGAACCAGCTCGGCACCGGCGGCTCTACAGGCCGCGGACACGACGCGGTAATCGGAAGCCATCGCACCCGTGTGGGAGTGCGCGGTGCGCGAGCCAGCTCCGCTACGTCCCACCGACAGCACGGCCACCGGCTTGCCAGCTGCGGTGGCGGCACGGGCGGCCGACACGAACCGGCGTCCGTCGCTGAAGTCCTCGACGTAGCAGGCGATCGCCTCAGTGCCAGGATGATCCGCGAGGTTCTCGACGAAGTCGGCGACCACGAGGTCGGCCTGGTTTCCGACCGACACGTATCGCGAAAAGCCCAGCTCCCGCGGCTCGAGCAGCCGGGCCAACTCGACGATCAAGTTCCCGCTTTGCGAAACGAGCCCGATCGTCCCTGGCGGCTGCGGCGTGTAGGCGAGCGACAACGCCGAGCCGCTGTCGCCCAGTCCGGCACAGTTGGGCCCGACGAGCGTCAGCCCGCGCTGTCGCCATTCCTGCGCTTGCCTGTGCTCGCGCAGTGCCGCAGCGCCGCCTTTCTCGCCGAGTCCGGCCGTGATTCCCACGACGGCCCGTGTGCCTGCGGCGATCGCCTGCTCCACGACTGTTCCGAACTGACCCGCTGGGACGGCCACTACCACGAGCTCGGGTACCTCGGGCAGATTGGTGAGCGAGGTATGCACCTCACGTCCGAGGATCTCGCCTCCGTTGCGGTTGACCAGGTATACGGCGCGGCGATTGGTGCCCCGTAGCGCGCTCGCCGCCAGGCGGTAGCCCCACTTGCTCTGGTGGTTCGAAGCCCCGACGATCGCCACCGATCTGGGATCGAACAAGCGCTCCACGGCGCGCCGGCGATCGAGGCTCAACGGGTGGCAGA
>JBKQJQ010000623.1:0-3221 GCA_052147875.1 Solirubrobacteraceae bacterium
GGGCCCAGCCTCTCGGCATGCACCATCCGCGGCCCGGCGCTGCGCTGTAGTTACGCTTCGGTTGAGACGTGAGCGTTCGCACAGCCATCGCACTCGCGCTCGCAATCGCATCAACGACGCTCGCGAATCTCGCGTACTTGCGCGAGCACGACGCGGCGGCCGTCCTGCCGTCCCTATCGTTGCGCCGCCCGCTTCACTCGCTGCGACTGCTGCTCACCGACCGCAGCTGGCTGCTCGGCTTCGCCATGGAGACGAGCGGTTTCGCGCTCTACGCCGCCGCATTGGCGCTGGCATCCCTCGCGCTCGTGCAGAGCATCGGCGCTGGGGGGATCGGCGTGCTCGCCTACATATCCGCGCGTGCGGCCGGTCGCCGACTCGGCACTCGCGAGCTGAGGGGCGTGATCCTGTCCATCGTGGGCCTGCTCGCGCTGGCGGTGTCGCTGGCCAAGAACAGCGGCGAGGGCGGCCAGGGCTCGAGCGCCGCGATTCTTTCATGGATTGGCGCGACGGCTGGGATCGCAGTCTTAGCGCTCTGGCTCGGGCGTAGGACAGGGAGGGTCGCCGTCGCTGAGGGTATCGCTGGCGGCCTGTTGTTCTCGATCGGCGACCTCTCAACGAAGCTTGCAACGCAGGGCGGCACTCGCTTCGCCTTCGTCATCACGCTCGTGATCGGCTATACGCTCGGAACGTCACTGCTCCAGCTCGGCTACCAACGCGGAGGCGCGCTCACCGTTGCCGGCCTCGCCACGCTACTGAGCACCGCGCTGCCGATAGTCGCGGGAACGATAGTGCTCCACGAGCCGGTGCCACCGGGCGTCCTAGGAGCTCTGCGGGTCCTCGCCTTCGTCGCCGTGACCGCGGGCGCATTCCTGCTCGCGTCCCCCGACGACCGGGCCACTAAGCAAGCGACGCGGCCAGGGGTTGCTGGCTCGCCGCCGCCTGTGGCAACTCAACAGGGTCGCAAGCGCACCAGCGGCAGCTAGTGCTCCCGAGGCCTTCCCGGCTGAGACGACCGCAAGGCCGAACCCGACTCCGGAGCGAGGCCCGAAGTGCTCCGCGCCAACGGCCGGTTCCTCGGCCACTGAGGGACGCGTGGGCGCGCGGATTGCGCGTGACTGATTTCGTCCGACAGCGAGCGGGATGGGACACGTCGCGTTTCCACCGTTCCGCCCCGGCGCACCCGCGCCGGTCGGCCGGATCTGTCGCATGGTCGGTGCCTGGTTCGGCTGGCAACGATCGCGGCGAGTCCTCCAACCTCGAGCAGTCGTCAGGAGTCTTATTCAGTCGGCGAGGCCCAAGGTTCGACGGGCCTCGCTCGTGTCCGCGTCCATGGCGGTCTCAGCGCTGGCGGCAGTGGGGAGCCGTAGGCGAGAGCCACGGTCTTGAGTTGCCGATGCGCGATCGCTGGGACCCCAAGACGCTCGGCGAACCTCATCACGTCGCGCCGCTTGGGGCCTCGGGTCAGCGGGAGATCAAGTCCCACGATCCGGGCGTGCTCGGCGCGCATGCCGGTACCGTGCGCCTCGACTCGTCCCCAGACGACGACTGCGCCGCCGATCAGATCCCGCGTCATGCCCGAGGCCGTGCGCGGACACGGTTCGTAATAGGCGTAGATGCCGCACGTGCACCCTGGGGACGGCGTTTCGACCGGATCGTGGTGGCCGATGGCGCAGCGAGCGGTCATCTCCGACGACATCCACGGCGTCCTGCTGAACATCGATGTCAGTTCTCCGTCGACCAATCGCCAATGGCGAAAGCCGATGATCGGCTCGATCAAGTCGGGCGCAAACTCCATGCCGAACGGTCGATCGAGAGGTCTCGATCCCCGCGGCCGCCAGGCGCGGCTCCCGCGCGCTCGTGCCGCCGCAACGTCCGCCCGGGTGCGCTCTCGTGGGAGCACGCGGTCAAATCGCGCCAAGGCCTCAAACACGCCCGCCATTCGCCGCCCCGCCGACCCGGTAGTTTCGATCCCATCCTCAAGGCTGCGAAATCCGATGTCGCGCTCCTCGAGCTGGGTGACCGTCGCGATGAGGTCACGCAGCGAGCGGCCTAGGCGATCGAGCCGGTATACCACGAGGCAGTCACACCCATCGCGTAGCTCCGAAAGCGCGTGCTCGAGCTCGGGTCGCTCACGCCAGGACCCGGCATCGGTAAACACACGCTCGCAGCCCACGGCGCGCAAGGCGTCGAGCTGGAGCTCCAAGCCCTCGGAGTCCTCAGCCCCGGTGTGGGCGTAGCCGATCAACACCCCCCAGATCGTCCCACACTCGATGGGGCCGCGACACGGGTTGTGAAACTCAGGCCTTGAACCGCGCGTACACATCGAGCACCCGCTTCAAACCGGCGGAAGAGCTTCCGCCCAAGAGGAGGCGTCCGGATCGATACCTCGGAGTGCCTGTGATGGCCAAGACTCACCGGTGTCCGGCGACGTCGAAACGCTTCTGGTTCGTCGCCCACACGGCAGCCTCGGCTGGACTGCCGCTCTCTGCGCCGACGGAAGCCGCGCCGGCGTGGCCGCTCCAGGCGTGATCCCCAGCACGGGACCCGTCGCGCTCGAAGCGCGTGATCAATCACTAAAGGCTGCTTGGCGTCCGGCACGAACATTCCGGCATCATGCTGACTTCCGACTCCGGCGCGGATCGCGGAATATGCTCGGGTAGAGATGGCTCGTAAGTCTGTCGGTCCGCGCCGCACCGACTCGGTTCGGACGTACGTGCGCGCGACGCGGATCGTCGCTGGCCTCAGTGTGCTCGTCCTTTGCGGGGCGATTGCCTGGGACCTCGTCAACGACGGGTTCTGGTCGCGTCACGCGCTGTTCACGGACCTCGTCGCGAGCTTGATCGTGGTTGCGGTGACCGCGGCGGTGCTCAACGAAGTGCTCGAGCGCCGGCAGCGCGAGCGCTGGTCCGTGCTCGCGCAGTACGCGCTGTTCGACCTCGTCCGCACGGCCCGCCTCGTGTGGAGCGGTCTACTCGAGCTCGCCGGTCTTGTTCCGAACGGCGATCTCGGGGACGGGGCGCTCGCGGCCGGCTCTGCGGCGGTGCGCGACACGCCGCGTCTCGCCGCGGCGATCGACGAGATGCTCGCGAGCGCTGACCGCCGCGAACAGCTCCACCGACTGATCGCGGGGCTGCTCGGTCACGGTCAGGAGGTGCTCGGACGCTGGGCCGGCGTGATGGTCAGCTCGCGCGCGTACGCGGAGATCGTCGATCGTCACGTCG
>JBKQJQ010000624.1:0-4293 GCA_052147875.1 Solirubrobacteraceae bacterium
GTACGACGCGGGCGCCGGCGATCACGGTTCGCTGGCCGAGTTCCTCGAGCAGATCGCGCTCGTCGCTGACGCCGACACGCGGGTCGACGACGAGGGGCTCGTGACGCTGATGACGCTCCACAACGCAAAGGGGCTCGAGTATCCGATCGTGTTCATGATCGGTTGTGAGGAGGGCGTGTTCCCGCATTCGCGGGCGCTCGACGAGGGCGGACTCGAGGAGGAGCGGCGCCTCTGCTACGTCGGCATCACGCGGGCCGAGCGGGACCTGTACCTGACCTGGGCCCGCACCCGGACGGTGTTCGGAGCGCGCAGCTTCGGCGCCCCGAGCAGGTTCGTGAACGAGATCCCAGACGAGCTCACCGATCGTGAGCAGCAGGCTCCGCGGGCGTTCGGGTCGTTCCGCGCGCGGGCGACGTCCTGGGGGCGCGGCGGCGCTGAGCTGCCGGCCGCTGACGCGCCCGCCCCGGCTGCGTTCCGGCTCGGGGACGACGTCGTACATGCAGCTTTTGGCGAAGGGGTCGTGACCGGCGTAGAGCCGGGCGGGATCGTCGTGATCCGCTTCGCGACCGACCGCTCGGAGCGCAAGCTGGTCGCCGACCTGGCGCCGATTTCCAAGCTCTGATCGACTACCGTGCGGCGCTGATGGCCGCCTCTGAGGAGGATCCGCACGCCGACGAACCTGCGCCCACGGGCGTGCGCGTCTACCGCGGCGAGCTGACCAGCGCGCTGTTCGCGCTCGCGCTGCTCGGCCTGATGTTCGCGACCAAGTGGTACGGCGTCGCCGGTGTACCCGATCCGTCGGCAGCGCGGCCCGCGATCTCGACCGCCGAGAACGCGTGGAACGCGCTGACGATCGTTCGCTGGGTGATGTTGGTGACGATCGCCGCGGCGCTGGGCTCGGTTTTGCTGCATGCCTCGCAACGAGCGCATGGGACGCGGACGAATACGAGCTGGGTGCTGGTCACGCTCGGTTCGCTGACCTCCGCGCTGCTTCTGTACCGGGTGCTGATCGACCTGCCGCAGGCAAGCCGCGTCATCGACCAGAAGCTGGGCGCGTTCCTCGGCCTGGTGTGCGCGCTTGGAATTGCGCTGGGGGGCTTTGAGGCGATCGGCGAGCAGCGCACCCACGCGCGCGCCGTGTCACTGCACCCGAGGCACAGACAACGAGTGGTGCCCGACGATCGGGCGCGCTAGATTTCGGCCGCCGCCCGCGGACTCTGATCGCCCCCACGTTGCAGCAGCCCCCGAGCGCGCCAGAGTCGTGCCGGTGGTTACCAACGGAGGGCCAAGCTGAATACGGACAAGATCTCTCGGGATGACTGGATCATGGGTGGGGTCGCGTTGCTGCTGACCATCGACCTGCTATTTCTGCCGTGGTTCAGTTCCGGGCCGTTCACGGTGACCGCGACCGGCGCGCCGGACGGCTGGCTCGGCGTGCTCGCTGTGCTGTCGGTGGTCGCGTTGCTCGTCGACCTCGCAGTCGAGCGGCTGGCGCCGAACACACGGCTGCCGTCCCTGTCGGGAGGTCGGACGCAGACCCGGTTCGTGCTGGCGGCCGTGACCGCCGTCTTTCTGGCGCTCAAATTCCTGTTCAACATCCACTGGAGCCTGTTCGGTTACGGGTTCTGGGGCGCCGTGATCCTGACCGCGGTGCTCGTCTATCTGACGGCTCAGGCGCGCACCCCGGCGATCTTCGGGCGCCGCTAGGCCGAATGGGCTTCAAGCCGTCACGGCTGCGGAGCGGCGAGTGGACCGCCGGCCTCAGCGCGCTCGTTCTTCTGGTGACGATGCTGTTGCCCTGGTACGGCTATTCCGGGGTGCGCAGCGCGCCTGGAATCAGCGGTTGGGATGAGTTCACACACCTGCGCTGGCTGCTGCTGGCGACGATCGTGGCCGGGCTGGGGCTGGCAGTCGCGCAGGCGGCCTGCCGCGCGCCGGCGTTCCCGGTCACGCTCAGCGTGATCGCCACCGTGTTGGGGACGTTGACATCGCTGTGGCTCATCTATCGGGTGCTGATCAGCGTGCCGGGTTCCGATGGGCTGCTGATCCAGAAGCCGGCGGCGTATGTCGGACTGCTGAGCGCGCTGGCGCTGACGGTCGGCGGGTTTCGCTCGCTGCGGCAGGAGGATCGGCTCGACCCGGCACGCAACGCCGAGATCCCAACCATCACGGTGGACCAGGAAGGCTGAGGGCCGCCTCGGCCGCCCGATCCTAGAATGGGCGCATGCTCGACCGCGCCCAGGTCCTACACGTTGCTCGCCTCGCGCGGCTGGAGCTCGACGAGGGAGAGGTTCAGCGGATGTCGGCAGAGCTGTCCAAGGTCCTGGACCACGTCGAGCGAATCCGCGAGCTCGATCTCGACGGAGTGCCCCCGACCTCACACGTGGTCGATGTCTCGAGCGTGTTCCGGCCCGACGAGCCGACTCCGTGCCTTCCTCGCGATGTGATCCTGGAGGCCGCTCCGGACCCGGTCGAGGGCGGCTTCGGCGTTCCGAGCCCGGGCGCGGCGGCACAGTGAGCGAGCTGACCGAGCTGACCGCGGCCGCCGCGGCCGCGAAGATCCGCGCGCGGGAGATCGACGCAGTTGAGCTGTTCGATGCCTACCGGGAGCGCGCCGCGAGCGACGAGCTGAACGCGTTCACGTGGGTGGCCGACGCCGCGCCCGAGCCGGCCGTCGATCCCGATGCGCCGCTGGCAGGTGTGCCGCTGGCCGTCAAGGACCTGTTCTGCACAGCCGGGGTGCCAAGTCAGGCGGGGTCGCGAATCCTCGAGGGCTACCGGCCGCCGTACACGGCGACCGTGGCCAAGAAGCTGTTCGAGGCTGGGGCGCCGCTGCTCGGCAAGACCAACCAGGACGAGTTCGCGATGGGCTCGTCGAACGAGAACTCCGGCTTTGGGCCAGTGCTGAACCCGTGGGACCGCCGGCGCGTGCCAGGTGGCTCGTCAGGCGGCAGCGCGGCTGCGGTCGCCGCCGGACTGGCGCCGTGGGCGATCGGCACCGACACCGGCGGCTCGATCCGGCAGCCGGCGGCGCTGTGCGGCATCGTTGGCTTCAAGCCAACGTACGGCGCCTGTTCGCGGTACGGGATGATCGCGTTCGCGTCGTCGCTGGACCAGGCGGGCCCGCTGACCCGCGACGTGACCGACGCGGCGCTGCTGCTGTCGAAGATGGTGGGTCATGATCCATGCGACTCGACCTCGCTCCAGTTCCCGGGCTCGATCGAGCGACCGACTGCCGAAGATCTGCGCGGGATCCGGCTCGGGATCCCGGAGGAGCTGCTGGGCGGCTCGGATTTTGGCGCCGGCCTGGAGCCCGGTGTGCGCGAGAACTTCGAGGCGACGGTCAGGCTCGCCGAACGGCTGGGCGCGACGATCGAGTCCTGCCGGCTGCCGCACGCACCGCATGCGCTGTCGGCCTACTACCTGATCGCGCCGGCCGAGGCATCGGCGAACCTGGCTCGGTTCGACGGGGTCCGCTACGGGCTGCGGGTCGACGGCGACGGCGACCTGGAGACGATGTACAACCGGACCCGGGCGGCCGGGTTCGGGGCCGAGGTCAAGCGGCGGATCATGCTCGGTACCTATGCGCTCTCGAGCGGCTACTACGACTCCTACTACGGGACCGCGCAGAAGGTACGGACCAAGATCTCTGACGACTTCAGGGCGGCGTTCGCGCGCTTCGACTTCGTCGTCACGCCGACCAGCCCCTGGGTCGCGTTCGAGCTTGGCTCGAAGACCGACGACCCGCTGGCGATGTACATGAACGATTTCTGCACAGTGCCGATGCCGCTCGCTGGGATCCCGGCGATCTCGATCCCGTCAGGTCTCAGCGAGGGACTGCCGGTCGGCTTCCAGCTCGCCGGCCCGGCGTTCAGCGAGCAGCGTCTGCTCGAGGCCGCGTACGCGCTCGAGCGTGCGATCCGCTTTGATGGGAGCGCGGCGAGGAGATGACCAGCTTCGAGCCCGTGATCGGCCTCGAGATCCACGTCCAGCTTAAGACGCGGACGAAGATGTTCTGCGGTTGCGAGCTGTCGTTCGGCGACCCGCCGAACGTCCATACGTGCCCGGTCTGCCTCGGGCTCCCCGGCGCGCTGCCGGTCCTCAATGCGCGCGCGGTCGAGTTCGGGATCATGATCGGGCTCGCGCTCGGGTCGGAGATCGCGCCCCGGTCGCTGTTTCATCGCAAGAACAACTTCTATCCCGACCAGCCGAAGGGCTACCAGAACTAGCAGTACGACGATCCGCGGTGTCGCGGCGGCAGCCTCGCCGACGTCCGGATCCACCGCGTCCACC
>JBKQJQ010000625.1:0-2755 GCA_052147875.1 Solirubrobacteraceae bacterium
TGCGTGCAGCCACGGCGTCGGTGCCGCACAGGCCGAGGTCGCGCGCTCACCGAGCTCGTAGCGGTCGACGAGGAGTACCGAGGCTCCGCACCCCGCAAGCTCGCGCGCTACCGCCAAGCCGGCGAAACTGGCGCCGCAGATGAGCACATCCGCACTCGTTCCGTCGAGCGAGCCGCGTTCTGCTCCCCGCGCGGTTGCCCGGACCGTCACTCGAACCCCGGCCCGACGCGGGTGGCCGCCTCGGTCATCGCTACGCGCGGACGGCGCTTCGCTGATCGCTGCGGCGCCACTCGGGGGTCGATAGTGCGGCTATCGCCACGGCACCCAGCTGCCACGCAGGAACGCGGACACGATGGCGCAGGACGTCAAAGCCGAGCGCCTCGACCCTGTCAAGAATCCGTCCGTACACCAACCGTGCGATCCGAACCCCGGAGCGCACAGCAGGATCGAGAACGTCGTGAAGGAACGCGGTGGTCGCGAACATTTGCCGGGCTCGCGCCACCTCGGCCGCCAACAGCGTGCGCAGGCCGTCGGTCATCCGCCCGTCAGCAATGTCGTCGACGGTCACGCCGAGGCGCGCGCGCTCGTCTCCGGGGAGATAGACCCGATCGAGCTCGAAGTCCTCCCGCACGTCGCGGATGAAGTTAGTCAACTGGAAGGCCAGCCCGAGTTCGGCGACACTCGAGTGCAGGTCCGGAGGTGTGCCGAGCAGCGGCGCCATGATAAGTCCGACCGCGCCGGCGCTGCCGCGCATGTAGTCGTCGAGCTCGACGCGGGTGGCCACCCGCACAGGACCGCAATCCACGCGCATCGAGTCCATGTAGACCGACAGCTCGGTGAGCGGCAGGTCGTGCCGACGCCCGGCGTCGACCAGCGCCGCATTCACCGGGTGCGCAGAGCGGCCGCTCGTAATCCCGCGCTCGAGCTCGGCCTGCCAGCGATCCAGCGCCTGCCGGCGCGCAGCCGGATCAGGCAAACGATCGGGGCCGTCGACGATCTGATCCGCACCGCGCACGAATCCGTACAGAGCATGCACAGCCGGACGCACGTCTCGGGGGAGGCGCTGCGTGGCGCAGTAAAACGTTGGATCGTGCCGGCGCTGCATCCGCCGACAGGCCCGGTAGGCACCATCGAGGTCGGGCCCGGCGCCCGAATTCACGATTTGCACGCTGAGAATGAAAGCAGAGCCTCCGCCCGCCGCCGCCAAACATTAGGCGTCGGCCTCGGTCGCCCTGACCAAGGGGTTCGATCAGGCGTTCCTCGTCGGGCCGGCTTTCGTCAGCGCTGTCCCTCAACGAATCCAGTACGAGCGAAGGCCGGGTCCGGGTAGCTGTAGAAGCCCTTGCCGCTCTTTACTCCCAGGTCCCCGCGGTCGACGTAGGCCTTCAGGAAGCTCGCGTTGCGGCGCAATTGGACGTCGGAGCGGAGCTCGCGCGCCCAGTAATCGGTGATCTGCCAGGCGGTATCGAGCCCGACCGCGTCCAGCCCGCCGAACGGCCCGTTCGGCCACTTGCTGATATGCATCCAGGCCCGGTCGATGTCCTCGATCGACGCCACACCCTGCTCGGCCATCGTGATCGCCTCACGGTTCAACGCGGCGTACATGGCGTTGAAGACATAACCGTGGTGCTCTCGGCGCAACTCGATCGGGACTTGACCAATCTGCCGCGCAAAGTCCAGCACACGTTCGGTCACCTCGCGCCGAGTGCCGTCGTGCGGCATCACGTCGGCAAGGTTGGTGACCCATACCGGCAAGTGAAAGTGCAGCGCGATCACGCGATCCGGCCGCCCCGTCGCGCTCGCGAACTGCGAGGGCAGCAGGGTCGAGGTATTGGTCGCAAAGATCGTCCGCGGCGGGCATAGCGCGTCGAAATCGGCGAGCACCCGGCCCTTGAGCCCAGGGTCCTCGGGAACCGCCTCGCTGAGCAGGTCGGCGTCATCGGCCGCCACCGCCTTATCGGTCGTCATCGTGATCCTCGCCAGTGCCGAATCACGCACCTCGGCCCCGATCACACGGCCGGCGACAAGGCCCTCCGCGTAGGCATCGATGCGCCCGCGCGCGGACTCAAGCGCCTCGGGCATGATGTCGTATAGCACGACGTCCAGACCATGTCCGGCGCACTGAAACCCGATCTGCTGACCCATCGTCCCGGAGCCAACGATGACCACACGACGGATCTGTTCCGGGACCGGCGGCAGTTCGGGAGTCAAGTCCTCACGACCGGAGGGCCGCGACCTTGCCCGGAGCCAGCTCATCGCCGACCACCACCGCCGGCGCTCGCACGCGGCTGCAGGAGCTCGCTCCCCCTCCGGGCGTTGATCCCCGGTCCCGGTCGGCAATGCCATGCCCACTCGCCGCGTGTGAGCTGCCGAACGTTCCGAGCCAGAGCCATCTGAGCCTCCACCGCGGACACCCTACGCCACCAGCATCCGATTTTGCCTCTGATCCCGGGGTCAGACCCCGGAGGACCACAAACTGACATGCTGCTCGTCGCGCAGCGCAGGTGGCGTTCCTCAAGCGAGAGAAGGAGTACGCAATGACTAGTAAGGCCGACTTCACGAAGGAAGAGTGGGACCTCGTGCTCGAGGGACCGCCGAGCGCCGGGATGATCATCGTCACCGCCCAGCACGGCGGCACGTTCCGCGAGACCATCGCGATCGCCAAAGCCTACGCGGAAGCGCGCCAGCAGCACGGCGAGAGCGAGCTGCTCGACGAGATCGTCGCCGCGAAGCCTGAGGTCGACCACACCCGCTA
>JBKQJQ010000626.1:0-3124 GCA_052147875.1 Solirubrobacteraceae bacterium
CCGGCCTGCCCCCGCGCAGCGGCCACCAGGCCACGGCCCCGAGCGAGATGAGCCGTCAGGTAGGGCGGTATGTGACCCGGTGGCTGATCGGCGATCAGCGAGACGAGCACGTCCGCGTCGTCGAGCCGGCCGACCCGCAGCGCCGCCTCCAGCGTCTCCGGCCAGGCGTCGCGCACAGCGTCGTGCGATACGCCCAGGACCTCGACCGCATGTCTGAGCAGCGTCAGGCCATGCTCCAGCGCCTGCTTGGCATCGCCTTCTGCCAGCTGCCGCGACACGACAGCGCTGTCGCGCATCGCCGCCAGCTCCTCGTTATCGGTGCTGTTCCAGGGCTCGAGGCGTTCGAAATGCTCGCTCGCCTCGGCCGTGCGCCCGTTCAGCACCAGCAATCGCGCCAGGCGGTAGTGCACGAACTCGGCGCCGCGGCGGCTTTCGCTCTCGTCAAGGGACTGGCGCCCCAGCAGCTCGAGTTGCTCCCACCGGCCCTCGAGTAACAGCACCGACATCAGGTTGGCGACGCTGATGCTCTCCTGGGTGCGATCGCCGAGCCGGCGCGAGATGGCCAGCCCCTCTTCGATCTCCTGGGCGGCACTGGGCAGATCCCACAGCATCGCCAGATTGGCTCCGTTGCCCAGCGCACGCTGCTGCTGCTCAAGCAGCTCGTTGCGCTTGGCGATCTCCCCGGCGCCGCCGTAAAGAAGGCGAGCCTCCTCGACTCGCCCCTCCATCAGCAGAATCGTTGCCTTGTGGGTGAGCGCGTCGCACGTCACGCCTGGGAGCTTGAGCGCCTGGCCGATCACGAGCGCGGTCTCCAGGCAGTCGCCCGCACGCTCGTAGTCGCCGGCGTTCAGGAGTGCCTGGCCGAGCATCGTGTTAAGCCTGCCCACCTCCGGATCGGACCGGTCGTGCCCGAGCACGCTCAGCGCATCTCCGATCCGCTCGGCGGCCTCCTCATTGCGCCCCACGCGAGTCAATGCGCGACCGATGCTCAGCGTGAGCCGGGCCGCCTCACGTTCACGCCCGGCCGCCGTCTGCGCGGCGGCTACCAGCTCGAAATGCTCCAGTGCGACGTCGCTGTGGCCAGCCTGCAGCGCCATCTCGCCGGCGGCCTGGGTCAACTCGATTCGCTCGTCCTCGTCGCGAGCCAGCCGGGTCGCGGTGAGGTAGAGATCTGAGGCGGTCTCCGGCGCGCCGACGATCGCCGCCCGCTGCCCTGCGCGTCGCAGCGCGGTCAGTGTCTGCTCGCGCAGGATCTCGGCGTCGGGATCGTCGGCAGCGGCCAGGTAGGCCTGCAGGTAGTGCGACGCGATGACCTCGGCGACGTCCTCGCCGTCGTTTGCGAACACCCGTCGCAGGTGCTCGGCCGCCGCGAGATGCCGGGGCTTTCGCTCCTGGCGCGTGAGCATGTCGTAGGCGACCGTCCGCAGCAGCCCCTGGGCGAACGCGTACTGGCCGCGGTCCGGCGACAGCGGGTCGGCCCGGATCATCAGCACCTGCTTGCGCACCAGCGCGGCCAGCACCGCGTCGAGCTGATCGTCGGCGACGTCGCCGAGCGCCGCCGCGGCGGAACGCGGGAAGGATCCGCCAAACACCGACATCGCCTTCACGAGTCCCCGCTCCTGCGGTTCAAGCGCATCGAGCCGTGCCGCCAGCAGCGAGCTGAGGCTTGCCGGGACGTCAAGCTCCCCCAGCTCCCCGTCCAGGAATAGCCGCCCGTCGCGTTCGTTCAGCACGCCCCGGTCGGCGAGCGCCCTGACCGTCTCCAGCGCGTACAGCGGCACGCCCTCGGCCTGCTGCACGATCCGCGCCGCGGCACGCTCGGGCAGGCCGTCGACGATGCTGTCGAGCAGCCGGCGCATCGATGCGTCGTCGAGCGGCTCGAGCGCGAGGGTCGTCGCGCCGCGGCGGCCGGCGGGCCATCCGGACCGAGCCGCCGCAAGCTCCGGGCGGGCCAGTGTGAGGATGAAGATCGGACTCGAGGCCGACCAGTCGAGCAGCGTGTCGATGAAGTCCAGCAGCCCCTCGTCTGCCCACTGCAGATCCTCGAACACCATCACGACCGGCAGATGGGCGGCCAGCCGCTCGAAGAACAGGCGCCAACCCGCGAACAGCTCCTCTCGCCCCAACCCGGGTTCGGCTACGCCGAGCAGCGCGCCCAACCGTGGGGCGAGAAACTCGCGCTCGGCGAGATCGTCGACCCACTCGTCGAGCGCCAATGCGAGCTTCGCGGATGCATCCTCCTCGGACGCCTCCTCGGAGATGCCCATCCGCTGGCGGACCATCTCGGCCAACGCCCAGTAGGCGACCCCCTTTCCGTACGAGAGGCACCTACCTGAGTGCCAGAGGACGGTATCCGCGAGCCCGTCGATGTAGTTGAAGAACTCGCCGCGCAGCCGCGTCTTGCCGATCCCCGCCTCTCCAGAGACCGCCACCAGCCGTGCCGTGCGGCGCTCGAGCGCGCCGTGGAACAGCTCCTTGACCAGCCGCAGGTCGCCCTCGCGACCGACGAACGGCGCATCGAGACCCTGCTCTCGCTGAGACCCGCGGACCCCACCGAGCACCCGCGTCGCTCGCCACAGGCGCAGTGGCTCCGTCTTTCCCTTGACGACGTGCTCGCCGGCGTCCTCGTACGCGATCGCGGCCGAGGTCAGCTGCCTGGTCACCTCGTCGACCAGCACCGCGCCGGGCTGGGCCACCGATTGGACCCGCGAGGCGGTATTGACGCGGTCTCCGACGACCAGGCCCTCACCCGGGTTCTCGACCGCCGCCACCTGGCCCGTCACGACGCCCGCTCGCGCGCGCAGGCCCGGCGCGCCCGCCTCGTCGCCGAACACAGACACTGCATCGATCACGTCCAGCGCCGCTCGCACTGCCCGCTCGGCGTCGTCCTCGCGGGCCGCGGGAACGCCCCAGACCGCCATCACGGCGTCGCCGATGAACTTCTCGACGACACCGCCGTAGCGGTCGACGATCGTCCGCGCGGAGTCGAAATAGCGTCCCAGGAGCTCGCGCACATCCTCGGCTTCTCGTGACTCCGAGAGGGCCGTGAACCCGACCAGATCGACGAACAGGACCGAGACGAGCCGCAGTTCGCCCCCGGCCGGCGCGGGTCCCCGATCGACGA
>JBKQJQ010000627.1:0-12138 GCA_052147875.1 Solirubrobacteraceae bacterium
AACACGCGACCGAGCCGCGAAATAGTTTAACTAATCGTCCAGGCGCACGACGAAAGTAGTCAGAAGCGACCGACCCGGTGAAGCGCGCGGCCCACGGCGGCCGGGTCAGTTCGCGCTCATATGGCTCTCGCCCCGGGAAGATGCCAACAACCACGGCCCCATCTACGAATCCCCTCAAGTGACGCCCAAGCCGTGTGCACGACTCTCGAGCAGCTCGACCGTTCGTCTGCTGAACCGCCCACGATGGCTGTGGCAATGATAACCGGCGCCACCGGCCACCGCGAGTTGCGGCCGGGGCGCGGGGGTACCTCGACGTTCGGCAGCCTCGCATCGGGTACACTGGCGTACCACCCGTCGGGAAGCGACAATCAGCTGGTCGATGGCTAACAGGACGACAATCCCGATCGACGGTCGCACCGCCTACGTGTCGGGCGCGGCGTCGGGCATCGGGCGCGCGATGGCCCAGCGGCTCGCTGCCCACTCGTGTCCAGTCGCGATCGTCGACTGGGACAAACAGGGGCTGAACGAGACGGCCCAATCGATCGGCGGGCCGGTGCTGGCCCGGCAGCTGGACGTGCGCGACCGCCAGGCGCAGGTGGCGTTCGCCGCGGAGGTGCAGGAGTGGGCGCCGGCGCCCCTAGGTCTGGTGTTCAACAACGCGGGCGTCGCGACCGCGCAGAGCATCGCCGATGGCTCGATCGAGGACGACGAGTGGGTCCTCGACGTGAACCTGCGGGGCGTGATCAACGGCGTGCGGGCATTCCTGCCGATCCTGTTGGCCCAGGACGCCGGCGTGATCGTCAACACGTCGAGCGTCTACGGGCTGGTCGGGATGCCGTACCAGAGCGCCTATTGCACGTCCAAGTTCGCGATCCGCGGCTTCACGGACTCGCTCCGTCAGGAGCTGCGCGGAACCGGCGTGCGGGCAGCGAACGTGCACCCGGGTGGCGTCAAGACCAACATCGCGCGCAACTCGCGCTACCACGCCCATCCGCTGGCGCCGAACATGACCAAGGAGCAGGCCGCGGAACTGTTCGAGAAGCTCGCGCGGACGACGCCGGAGCGAGCGGCGGAGATCATCCACCGGGGGGTGAACGCCGGCAAGAGCCGGATCCTCGTCGGCCCCGACTCGTACATGTTCGACGCCCTCGCTCGCGTTGCGCCGTCGCGCTACTTCGACGTGCTCGCGTACGTCGGCCGAAGGCTTGAGCGGCGCCGGAGCTAGTTCACGATCAACTACCTTGCATCCCGGGCCCGAAGGTGCGCAGACAATGGTGGCGGCTGCTCGCGCCGCCGGCGCCGGCCGGGCGGGCGATAATCCCGCGATGGCCTACGACGAGGATCTCGCCAATCGGATCCGGGAGCTGGTCGCCGAGGAGCCGGAGCTGACCGAGAAGAAGATGTTCGGCGGGCTGGCGTTCCTGATCGGCGGCAACATGTCGGTCAGCGCCAGCGGTCAGGGCGGCCTGCTGCTGCGAGTCGACCCCGCGCAGACCGCCACGCTGGTCGCAAAACCTCACGCGCATCCGTTCGCGATGCGCGGGCGCGAAATGGACGGCTGGCTGCGGGTCGACGCTGATGGCGTCGCCACCAGGCGCCAGCTCGAGCGCTGGGTCGCGCGCGGCGTCGAATATGCGCGCTCGCTGCCGGTCAAGCGGTAGAACGGTGTCCGACGGCGACACCGGCTCGTGGTTTCCGGTCCCCGACGAGCGCGAGCTCCCGTCGGATCTGCAACGGCTGTTCGCCAAGGCACGCGAGCGGCTCGGGTTCGTCCCCAACGTCTTCCGGGTGTACGCGTATCGCCCGCAGCGGATGAGCGCGTGGTTCGCCCACTACCGGCAGCTACACGAGCCCAGCGAGCGGCTCAGTGCCGCCGACCGCGAGCTGATCGCGGTCGTGACCAGCGCCGCGAACGGATGTCTGTACTGCTTGGTCGCACATGGTGCCGCGTTGCGTGAGGCGCTCGGCGACCCGGTGCTCGGCGAGCGGATCTCGTACGACTGGCGCCGGGCGGAGCTCGACGCGCGGCGCGAGGCGATCTGCGCCTACGCCGAGAAGCTGACGCTGCGCCCGCGCGAGGTTACGCGCGCCGATCTCGACTCGCTGCTCGCCGTCGGCCTGACGCTCGAGGATGCCTGGGACGTCGCCGAGATCACCGCGATGTACAACCTCACCAACCGGATGGCGATGGCCACCAACATGCTGCCGAACGAGCAGTACAGCGCGCAGGCGCGGCCGTGAAGCTCTCCTAACGCTTCGGTCACGAGCGTCGCGTCTGGGTAACACCAGCGGCCACGGCCGCGCCCTACGATCGGAGCACTCCAGCCCGACCGGGATCGCGTTTGCGGCTCAGCGCCCCGCCATCTCGTCGATGCAGACCGTCACCGCTAGCAGCAGGGCGTCGTCCTCGCCCGGCGCGACCTCGACGCCGTAGGTCTCACGAACCCTGAACCAGCGCTTTGAGACCTCGGCGACCTTGTCACCGTCGCGCTCGATCTCGAATTCGTGATCGACGACGTTGCCCTTGGCGCTCAGCTCGGGCCCGTCCTCGAGCTCGATCGAGAAACGGTCGCGAAACGGGGTGATCAGCGCCTTCTTGATCGTGGCGACGGTGTCCCCGTCCCGCTCGACCTTCATCGTGTCGTGGATGTGGAGGTCCTTCTTCTGGATCTTGAACAGCTCGTCGCCTGACGGGCTTTCGAGGATGAACGTCTCCCGGGCCCGCAGCGCCTTGCCGTTGACCTTGAACGCCTTCTCGCCGCCTTCGGTCTCAATCCAGAAGTCATCGCCGATCGCCAGCAGCTTCTCGCGCATCTGGTAGCGCGTCCCGCCGTGCTCGTCGCCTCTGCGCAGGAATCCCATCTCACCCTCCGATCGAATCGTCGGGTGCAAGCTTGCCCGGGGATCGCGTCAAGTCAAGGGTGCGGGCATGTCCGTTGCCGGACCTGCGCGACTTTCTGGTTCTGCGTCGCGCTGACGAGCAGGAATCCGGCCGGCGAACAAAACGGCCAGTAGCGCGAACAGCGCTAGCACGGACAGCGACGAGCGCAGCGCGGCTAGCCGCGCCTTGGCATTCACCTCGACGATCGCATTCGCCGCCTCGCCGGAGACGCCCGCCTTCTCCAGCCCGGCCTTGAGGTCGGCATCAGAGACAAACGGGACACCGCTCGCGAGCTGCACCTGCGCCTGTGACTTGACGGTTTCGGGGACCGCGGGGTTGTCCTTGATCCCGGTCATCACCGATGTCGTCAGGACCCCGATCAGGACCGCTCCGGCGAGCGCCGTCCCAATCGAGGCACCGAGGTTGGTGACCGTGTTCTGGAGCCCACCCACCTCGCCGGTGCGCTCGTCGGGGACCGACGACACCGTGATCGCCCCCAGCTGCGATGCGAGCGCCCCGACACCCAAGCCAGCCAGCAGCATCGGCCAGGTGACGATCTCCGGCCCCGCGCCCGCGTCGAGTGCGCCGATCATCACCACGATCCCGGCGAGCAAGGCCAGGAAGCCGAGCCTGACCACCAGGCGCGGTGACGCTTCCGGGAAGAACTTCGGCACGCCGACCGCCGCCAGCAGCAGCGTCACCGACAGCGGCAGGATTCGCACCCCGGTGGCGATCGCCGACAGTCCGAGCGCGACTGACAGAAACAGCGGCACGGTGAAGAACAGCCCCGCCTGCAGGAGGTACTGGAAGAAGAACGACGTCAGGCCGCCTCGCAGCGTCGCGTTGGTCAGCATCTTGGGGTCGACCAGCGGCTCGTCGCCCCGGGCGATCCGCCGGTTCTCCCAGCCGACGAATGCCAGCAGGACCAAGCCGCCGGCCAGGATCAGCCAGATCGTCGGCGACAGACCAAGCCAATGCGGGGCCTCGGGCTTGGGCTGAACGAACCCCCATGCGCCGGCGCGCAGAATTCCGAACACGACCAGGCCAAGCCCGAGGGCCGACAGCACGGTTCCGAAGACATCGAGCGCGACCCGCTCCTCCGGGGCCACATCCGTGATCCGCCGGGCGAGTATGAGAATCGCGATGACGATGAACACCTCGCCGACGAACACCAGCCGCCACGAGAGGTAGGTCGTGAACAGGCCACCGATCAGCGGCCCCGCGGCGACCGCAATCGCGCCCGCCGAGGCGACCAGCCCGTAGGCCCGCGGCCGCTCTGCTCGATCGAAGTTCGATGCGACGAGCGCGACGATCGCGGGCAGGATCAGCGCGGCCCCGACCCCTTCCAAAAACGACCATCCGAAGATCAGCACCGGCAGGCTCGGCGAGATCGCCGTGATCGCGGAGCCGGTCCCATAGATCACGCATCCGATCGCGAACGCCCGCTTTCGGCCGATGATCTGACCGATCTTTCCGCCCGTGATCATCAGGGCCGCCATCACCAACGTGTAGAGCGTGATCGCGGTCTGAATGCCGGTCACGGTCGTGCCGACGTCCTTGGCGACGGTCGCGATCGACACATTCATCACCGAGCTGTCGAGCGTCATCACGAACTGGCCCGCAGCCAGCGTCAGCAGGATGATTCCGGTCGCGCTCCGTGCCCCCGTGGTCCGCGACACGCCGCCAACCTAGCAGTGACCGCGCTTTCGACTGCGGCCCTCGAGCGCGCCGACCGCCGGCCAGATCGAGAGCGTTCGCCGCGACGGCTACCGCTCACCGTGGCTGGCCGACTACCTGCCAGCCGCCGCCCGTCTGATCGGCGCCCAACGACGCGAAGCTGTACGGCGGTCCAGGCCCCGCGAATGTGATCTGCCACGCAGGGTGAGCGAGCTGGAGCTGCCGCACCACGGCCGAGAACCGCTCGACTGCGTCTCGCTCCACGAGGTATGCGGCTCGGAGCATCTCTCGTGGGAGGACCGGTCTGAGCGTCTGAGCCTGCGCGAGCGCCGACAGCCGCTCGTGCACTGCCTGGGCGACGTCGGCCTGAGCGACGATCGCTCGCACGCTCGCTCTCGCACGTGAACGCGCCGATTTGTCGCTCGTGCTCAGCACTCGGACCGAGACCTCGGTCGCGTCTCGGACGAACTCGAGCGACCGCAGCAGGTGATCGTGGTTTGCCTCGAGCAGCCGGCCGGCCGCGTCTGCGTCAGGCACGCTGGTCCCGTACCGCAAGGGGAGCACGTCACGGTCGAGCATCAGTGTCTCGACGACCCGCTCGTGACGCCACAGCATGTCCGATGTCTCCTCGCCGTCGGGGGCCTGTCCGCAGATCGCCGCGAGCGAGCCTCTGGCGACGACCGTCAGCGGCGGGACGTCGGGCAGCGGAGGGCCTGGGTGATCGGCAATCGCGTACAGCTGGATCATGCCGGACCGCCAGTCTCGAACCGCATCTCTGATCTGCGCTGCCGCCGCCGATGCGTCAGCGCGCGGAGTCCCAATCCCATACGTCCCCCTTCCTCGTAGCCCGCAAGTACCCTGCAACGGCGGAAGCAAACCCCGTGCACGCGAGCCTGCAGTGGGCTCAATGCACGGGGACGATCCGGGACGCCACGCCGGGCGGCGTGCTCAGGCCGCCGGGACGATCCGAGACGGCGTGCCGGACGGTGTGCTCAGGTCGCCGGGACGATCCCGGGACGGCGACTTCGCGCGCCACTCCCGCTGGGCCAGGACGAGCTGGCGCAGGGCGCTTCGCATGTCGCGTTCGGCGGCCTCGATGTGGTTGCTGCTCTCGACCCCGCGACGTATTTCCTCGACGGCGATCCGCGTGATCTGCTCGAGTGCGTCCTCGGCGAACTGAAGCGCTCTTTCCATCAGCTCAGCGAGCTGCGCATCCTGTTTGTCTCCCGTGGCCATGCTGCCTCACGAAGTTGACTAGACCACCTGAGTGTCCCACCGGTCAGGCGGGCGGCGGCGATCCCTAACCGCGCGCTAATCCGTGTCTAGCTCAAAGAGCGCGCGCGTCACGCGACGGTGCTCGCGCATGGTCTCGTTTCCATCTACGCCGGGCTGGCGGCCGAACCCGCAGTACATCGCGACCCCGAAATCAGTCAGGAACTTGGACGCGGTCGCGCGGCGCAGCATCAGCCCCGGGGTGCCGTCGATCTGAAGCACGATCCCGAGGTAGACCCGCGCGTCGCCAGGCTCGAGGCCGGCCAAGGGCCTGAAGAAGCGCTCGTCCTCGCTGCGCAGGTATCGCGGCCCGGCCAGGTGCAGCCAGTCGACTCGTCGGCCCGCGTTGGCGACCGCGTAGTTCGCCATCTTGACCAGGACGCTGAGGTCCTGGGCCTCGTACATCGGCCACTCCGGGAACGTCCCGTAGCAGAGGTGGTAGCCGACTAGGGCCTCCTCGGGGACGAGTCGGGTCAAGCGCTCGACCGGGCCGGCGAACCGGTCCCAGGCGCCGTCGGACGTCCACGCCAGGACGCCCTCGATGTCGTGGACCTCGTACGCGTTGTCCCACTGGATCGCGAGTTCGGCGGGCGGGATCGCGGTCGTCAGCCGCTCGAGCTCGCGCGCCACGAGATCCTCGAACGCGCGCTCGGCGATCGGATAGTCGGCCGCGTAATTGGCCTTGAACGCATTCAGCGCACTGGAAGGGAACGGCAGCCCGACCTGGAAGCGCAGGTGGGCCGGGATCACGCCCTCATCGCGGAGCGCCACGAACTGCCGGTAGGACGCGATCGCGTCGTCGATCCGGGGCCAGGTGTCCCAGTGCAACTCAGTCACGCCGGGGCGGATCCCGAACACGGGCGTCTCATAAGCGTGACGCGGGATGCCGGTCGGCGATGCGGTCTCCTGCAGAACCACGACGCCCGGGTTGGGTCGCACGAGCCGCTCGCGCTCGTAGCCGACCCAGGCCGCGCGCGGCCCTGTCTCGCCGTCGGGCAACGCAAACACCATGTCGCCGAACAACTCCGCCCCGGCGCGCAGGGCGGCCTCGGTCGAGTCGGCGGGAAGGCTCCCGACCAGCAGCAGGTCGCTGTTGAGTCGCGGGGTCAAGCGCGTGCGGCGTCGGGGTCGAGAAGCGTCAGTGCCACGGGGATCCGATCGTACGTCGGGGCGAGGCGCGCCGACATTGGAACGCATTAGTCCATAGCGGACTCAACGGTTCCAAGCCGGCCTTGGAACGCTTTGCAGCGTATAGGCGTAGAGCGTTCCAAGGCCCTGGAAAAGCACGCTGAGTTCGGACTTCACAGCTGATCGCAGTCCACGCTGCGCCAGGACGATCCGTGGTCGACACGGGCGTACGGTGGCGGTACTGTGAGCGCTGCGTGCAGGGCGCATCCGGTCCGCGGGAAGGGCCTCAGGCCCACCTGTGAGCAGTGATTCGATGTCGCTGGCGTCGGACTTGACTTCGGCCCGGCGTGCGGACCCGTCGGGGACCGAAGGGAGTTTGTATGTCCGAGCCGCGTTCTCTGCCGTCACGCCCCGATCTGCGCCACCTGCGAGACGAAGCCAAGCGTCGCCGCAAGGCGGGTGAGTTCCCGTCGATCGCGCTCGCGCAGCTTGCGATCGCACGCGACCACGGGTTCCGCTCCTGGCCGCGGCTCAAGTTCAATGTCGAGGCGCGGACACTCGATGCGTCCGAGCGTGCGGTCGCATTGATCGCGACCGTGACCTCGGCGGATCTGCGCCGCGCCGAGGCGCTCCTGGACGCCGACCCAGCGCTCGCGTGCCACGACCTCGCATGCGCGTGCGCGACCGGCGAGGTGGAGGAGGTCTCGCGGCGGCTCGCAAAGCTGCCAGCGGTCGTCAGCGAGCCGACCGGCCCGAACGGCTGGCAGCCGATCCTCTACGCCTGCTTCTCGCGATTGCTACGGGCTGATCCGGCGCGCGCGCCAAGAATCCGAGAGGTTGTGAGACGGCTGCTGGCGGCCGGCGCAGATCCGAACGCGTCGTTCATCCATGACGGCAGCTGGTTGCAGGTCGCGCTGTATGGCGCGGCTGGCATCAACGGGGACCCAGCGTTGACGCGGATGTTGCTGACGGCAGGGGCGGATCCGACCGATGACCGCGACGGCTACCACGGCAACGAGGTCCTCTACCACGCGTGCGAGTGGTCGGACCCGACGTGCGCGATGCTCGTCATCGACGCCGGCGCCCGTCAGGATTTCGTCGACTACGACCTCGGCCGCGCATTGAACTTCCCGAACGCCGAGATGGTCGAGATGTTCTGTGAGCACGGCGCGCGGGCATCGGCTGGGCATCTGCACCAGGCGGTCTGGCGGCGGCGGCCGCCGCGGACGGTCGCGGCCCTGCTCGACGCCGGCGCGCCGATCGATGCGCCAGACGGGCACGGCCTCACCCCGCTGCAGATCGCCGTCCGTTGGGGCGAGCAGGAGGTCGCAGGGGTACTGCGCGAACGCGGCGCCGACGAGACCGCGGTCACGCAGCAGGACCGCGCGCTGGGTACGTACCTCTCTGGCCAGGACCGCGGCGCGCCTCCGGAGGTCGCGCAGTCAATGCTCGACGAGATGCTGATGTCCTCGATCGAGGGCGGTCACCTCGACGCGATGCGTCGGTTGCTGGATGCGGGCGCTCGGGTCGACGGTGACCCTGAGAGAGAGGAGATCCCGCTTAGCCACGCTTGCTGGCGAGGGCGGGTGCAGATGACGACGGAGCTCGTCGATCGAGGTGCCGCGCTGGCTTTTCGCGACGGCGGGAGCGCGATCGGAGCTGCGTTGCACGGCTCACGGCATTGCCAGCACCCCGAGGGAGGGCCGTCGATGGCGATCATCGACGAGATCCCCACGGAGCCCTACGCCGAGATCGTTCGGCTGCTGCTCGCGTCTGGGGCGCCGGTCCCGGACCGGATCGGCGAGGACGGCCCTCGCGCTGCAATGCTGATCGCCGAACTCGGCGTCGACCCGCCCGGCTAGCTGTAGGGCTCCAGGACGTTGTCCCGTGGTGTCCGCGCCGGATGATGCCCCCACGGGCTGCGACGTCGAGTGGCGTCAGCCAAGCCGCTCAGCCAGGGAAACGATGATCCCCTCTGGCCCGCGCACGTAGGCCATGCGCCACACGTTGCGCAGCCCCAGCTCGTTCGCCATCGCGGTGGGTGACCCTGGCTCGTGGTCCGGCCGGACGAAGCTCGACAGCTCCAGCCCAGGACCCCCCTCGGGCAGCCGCAGCATGACGATGTGACTGCGGGAGCCGGGGATGCCAATGACGGTGTCCACGAACTCGCCCTCCATGAACATCCGGCCCTCGACCTCCAGGCCCAGCCCGACGAAAAACGCCGTCACCGTGTCGAGGTCCGCGACGGTGATGCCAACATGGTCGAAGCGTCGTATGTGCGACATGGGTAGGTCCTCCGATCTCCTGATGTCGTGGGCCGCGCCTGTCGAGGCCCTTTCCCGGTGAGCGGAGCCGGCCGGCGGTTCTCGACACGGATCACTCGTTCAGCTCCCAGATCATCGCGTGGGGGAAACGCTGAGCAAGACGCCCGCCCCACCGCCGTCGCCGGCGGGCGCTGCGACGGGTACCTGCCCGTGAGACCCGCCCGGTGATGTATCCCGGTGAAGCGGGGGCTATCCGGGACGCGCCCCCGCGCGCAGAAGCTCTACGCCGACGCACGCGCTAACGGACACCAAGAAGGAACCACGCCGACTGGTTGAGTGTTGAATCGCGGGCTCGACTGGCTCGGTACCAGATAAGAGCCCCCGGCATTGCATGTAGGTCGCACGCTTGTGCGGGTACTGGATTGAACGGCTATCAGGCGCGCGCTGAGGGCATTTCCGGTAGGTTGCCCGCATGAACCTACGCACTACATATGCAACAACTCGCGTTACCCATGCGTCGCGTCGACTCTTGGCGATGTCCGTTGTAGGGGCCGCCAGCGTCGCCTTGGTGGCGGCGGGGTACGGCAGCTCCTCGGCGACGGCGTCGACCTCGAAGGCGACGGCGGTGGTGGCCAAGCACAGCGGCGACGTCGATGTTCTGTCTGCCGGGTCCCTCGACACACTTATGACCAAGACGGTCGGACCGGCGTTCCACCGCGCGACCGGCTACACGCTGGTCGACACCTCCGGCGGGTCATCGACCCTCGCGACCGATATCAAGAATGGAATCTATGTCGCCGACGTATTCGTCAGTGCCTCACCGGCGGTGGACAACACCATCAGGGGCGCCGCACACGGCGACTGGCTTTCGTGGTACGCGGACTTCGCCTCCTCGCCGGAGGTGCTCGGGTATTACCCCAAGAGCACGTTCGCGAAGGACCTGCGGACAGAGCCGTGGTACAAGGTGATCACGATGCCCGGGTTCCGCCTAGGACGAACCGACCCCGCTCAGGACCCCGGCGGTGTGCTGGCCAAAGAAGCCCTCGAACAGACGGCTAAGGCGCAGCCGAAGTATGCGTCGGCGCTGAAGAAGCTCGCGACGGAGACCTCGGATGAGTATCCGGAGGACCAGGAGCAGGCCGCCATCCAGACTGGGCAGCTCGACGCCTCGTTCATGTATGAAGCCGACGCCAACTCCCAGAGCAGCCCGTTCGTGAAGCTCACGGGCATCAAGCTCGCCGGCGACTACACGATCACGATCGTCAAGCACGCTCCCCATACGGCCGCGGCCGAGGCGTTCATCAAGTTCTTGCTCGGCCCAACTGGACGGGCCGAGATGAGGGCTGACCACTTCAACATCGTCTCACCGCCGAAGGTCATCGGGAACCACGTCCCGAGCGGCCTCAAGAGCATCCTCTAGCTAGTCGTGACGCATGCAAGGGCGCCGCGTCCGCTCCGCTGGCTCGGCGCCCTGCTCGTCCTCTACTTGGCCTATCCGGTCGGGGCGTTCATCGTCCGCGTCGCTACCGGACACAACGAGGGCTGGAACGTTCCTGGGCTCTGGTCGGCCCTGCGCGTGTCGGTCGAGGGCGCCACCATCTCGTTGGTGATCGGGGTGGTGACCGGCATCCCGCTGGCCTACGTCCTGGCCCGCCGGCAAGGCTGGCTTTCCAAGACGGTCGGCGTGGTCGTTCAGCTTCCGCTGGCCGTGCCGCCCCTGGTCAGCGGCATCCTGCTGGTCTACATCGTCGGCCCATACACGTTCCTTGGCCAGCTGTCGGGGCAGCGGCTCACGGAGACGATGTACGGGATCGTCATCGCGATGACGTTCACCTCGGCGCCGTTTCTGGTGGTGGTGGCCCGCACCGCCTTCCGTGCCGTCGACCCATCTCTGGGTGACGTCGCCGCCACCCTCGGCCACGGTCCGCTGGCGCGGTTTCTCCGTGTCGAGGTGCCGACCGCGTCCGACGGCCTGCGGACAGGGATGATCCTCATGTGGCTGCGGGCCTTTGGGGAGTACGGCACGGTCGTGATCCTGGCCTACCACCCCTACAGCCTCCCGGTCTACGTCGACAATCTGTTCTCCTCCGCGCCCCTGTCGCAAGCCGAGGCCCCGACAGTCCTCGCCTTCGGCGTCGCAGCCCTGGCGATCGTTGCCGGTTACGTCGCGCGCCCGCGGCGCGTCCGACGCAGGCAGATTCCGGCGCCGCTGGCTCCCGTACCGACGCCACCGACGCCGGTGGGCTTCGACATCGACGCCACCGTCGGGACGTTTCGTCTGCGGGTGGCGTACCCCGAGCGTGGCCATCGTCTGGCGATCGTCGGACCGTCGGGCTCGGGCAAGTCGCTCACGCTGCGGACGCTCGCCGGGCTGCTCGGATCGGACGCCGGGACCGTGACCTATGGCGGAACCGATGTGACCCGCATCGCCCCGGAACGGCGGCAGATCGGCTACGTCCCCCAGGGCTTCGGCCTGATCCCGGGACGCACGGTCTGGCAACAAGCGGTCTTCGGTGTACACGCGGACCCCGCTCGGGCCGCTTGCTGGCTGCAGAAACTCCATCTCGACACCCTCCTCGACCGTTTGCCAGAGCAGCTCTCCGGTGGGCAGCGCCAACGCGTCAGTCTGGCCCGGGCGCTCGCCGGGGACCCCCGGGTGGTGCTGCTCGACGAGCCGTTCTCCGCACTGGACGCCCCGGTGCGGGCCGAACTGCGGCGAGAGCTGCGCCGCCTCCAACACGACGTGAATTTATCCACGGTCCTCGTCACGCACGACCCCGAGGAAGCGGCGATGCTGGCCGACGAGATCGTGGTCTTGAGCGACGGGCAGGTGCTCCAGGCCGGGACCTGCCGCGACGTGTACCAGCGTCCCGCCTCGGCCGAGATCGGTCGCCTGCTCGGCATCGACAACCTCTT
>JBKQJQ010000628.1:0-8666 GCA_052147875.1 Solirubrobacteraceae bacterium
TGCGGCTCGCCGGCCACAAGCTTCCCGTCCGGACCAAGTTCGTGATGCGAGAGGACGCCTGACGATGCGGACTTCGGAGCTGCGCGACATGAACGACGGCGAGCTCGCCGAGCACGTTGTGACCGCACGGCGCGAGCTGTTCGGACTGCGCTTTCAGCACGCGACCGGCGAGCTCGACAACACCGCCGGGCTCAAGCACGCCAAGCGCGAGATCGCGCGGGCGCTGACCGTGCAGCGCGAGCGTGAAGTCGACTCCCAGAGCGGAAACGAAAATGGCTGAGAACACTGAGAACGAAGAAACCCCGGAGATCTCAGAGACTCCCGAAGTCGAGGCCAGCGAGGCAGCATCCGCGCCCGAAGCTGCTCCGTCGGCGGAGGCCACTGATGCGCCTGAGGATGCTGGTGACGATCGAGCAGCTTCGGCGCCGGATGCGTCCTCGCCGGCTAGCCAAGCTGATCCGGTGGAGACGCTGAGCCCGAAGGAGCGCAGGCAGCGCGCGCGTGCCGCGAAGGCCGCGAAGCTGCCGGCCCGTCCCGCGCGCACGCCCGCCGAGCGCCAGGCCGAGCGGGTCGCCGAACGGCGCAGCAAGGCCGAGATCCGGCGCGCCGGCCGCGCGCGGACGAAGGCCAGGGCCAGCCACGAGGGCGCCGCCACGACCCCGCCGCGTGAGCACGTCCCGGGCGTCCAGAAGGTCCGCCAGGGGATCGTCGTGTCCGATAAGGCGGACAAGACAATCACCGTCAGGATTGACACCGCCCGGCGCCACCGGCGCTACGAGAAGATCGTCCGCACGTCGCGCACGCTGCACGCGCACGACGAGCGCAACGATGCCAACATCGGCGACACGGTGATCGTCCGCGAGGCGCGCCCGCTGTCGAGGACCAAGCGCTGGCGGCTGGTCAGGGTCGTGGAGCGTGCGAAATGATCCAGAACGAGACCAGGCTGCGCGTCGCCGACAACACCGGGGCGCGTGAGATCCTCGTGATCCGCGTCCGAGGCGGCTCCCGCCGGCGTTACGCCGGTGTCGGCGACACGATCACGGCGACCGTCAAGACCGCGAGTCCCCAGGGCTCGGTCAAGAAGGGCGAGGTCGTGACTGCGGTCGTCGTGCGCACGAAGAAGTCCTACGGCCGGGACGACGGCACCTACATCGCGTTCGATGAGAACGCCGCGGTGCTGATCGACGCGCAGAACAACCCGCGCGGGACGCGCATCTTCGGCCCGGTCGCGCGTGAGCTGCGCGAGCGCAACTTCATGAAGATCGTCTCGCTCGCTCCGGAGGTGCTCTAGATGTCGGCGCGGATCAAGACCGACGATCAGGTGATCGTGATCGGCGGCAAGGATCGCGGCAAGACCGGCAAGGTGCTGCGTGTCGAGCCGAAGAAGGACCGCCTGTACGTCGAGGGCCTGAACATCATCAAGCGCCACCAGCGCCCGACTCAGAGCACGCGCGCGGAGCAGACGGGCGGCGTGATCGAGAAGGAGGGTCCGATCCACATCTCCAACGTGATGCTGATCGATCCCAAGGACAACAAGCCGACCCGGATCGGCGTCGAGATCGAGGACGGCAAGCGCTTCCGCGTGTCGAAGCGCACCGGAACGAGGCTGGACTGATGGCGACAGCGAGATTGAAAACCCGATACCTGGACGAGATCAGGCCCTCGCTCGTGCAGCGCTTTGGCTACTCGAGCGTGATGCAGGCACCGCGGATCGAGAAGGTGACCGTCAACATGGGCTGCGGCGATGCCAAGCAGGACTCGAAGGTCCTCGAGGCCGCCTCCGATCAGCTGGCGACGATCACCGGCCAGCGGCCGAGTGTCCGCCGCGCGCGCAAGTCGATCGCCCAGTTCAAGGTCCGCGAGGGAATGCCCGTCGGTGTCGCGGTGACGCTCCGTGGCGAGCGTTCGTATGAGTTCCTGGATCGCCTGATGTCAGTCGCGATTCCCCGGATTCGCGACTTCCGCGGGCTGAACCCGCGGTCGTTCGACGGCCGCGGAAACTACACGCTGGGCGTGCGCGAGCAGATCATCTTCCCCGAGGTCGACTACGACGAGATCGATCAGGTCCGCGGCCTCGACATCACGATCACCACGACTGCCGCGAGCGACGAGGAGTCGTTCGCGCTGCTCGAGGCGCTCGGGATGCCATTTTCCAAGGAGGGTCGCCCGCAGGCGGCCGGCAACCAGAATTAGAAGGAGCACATGGCTAAGGTTTCCCAGCGAGTCCGTCAGCAGCGGACGCCGAAGTACAAGACGAGGGGCTACACGCGTTGCCGCCGCTGCGGCCGCGCGCGCGCCGTCTATCGCAAGTTCGGCGTGTGCCGGATCTGCCTGCGCGAGCTCGCCCACAACGGCTACGTGCCCGGGATGACGAAGTCGAGCTGGTGACGCCATGTCGATGACCGACCCGGTCGCGGACTTCCTGACCCGCCTGCGCAACGCCGCCAAGGCGCAGCACCACGACGTCACGATCCCGTCGTCGAAGCTCAAGCGCGAGCTGGCACGGATCCTCAAGGAACAGGGATACATCGAGGCCTATCAGGTCGACCCACCCGCGCCTGGCCGCGTTGGCGAGCAGATCACGATCACGCTCAAGTACACGGCCGACCGCAAACCGGTGATCACGGGCCTGCGGCGCGTCTCGCGTCCGGGCCAGCGCGCGTACGTCGACCACAGCCACATCCCGCGCATTCAGGGCGGCATGGGCACCGCGATCATCTCAACCTCGAGAGGGGTCATGACCGGCCACGAGGCACGCCAGCAGGGCGTCGGTGGCGAGGTCGTGGCACAGGTCTGGTAGTTCTAGGCGAGCGATGTCCAGAATCGGAAGACAGCCAATCCCCGTGCCGGCCGGCGTGACGATCGCGATCGAGACCGACCGCGTGACCGTCAACGGCCCCAAGGGCGAGCTTTCGGAGCGCATCCCGCGCGACATCCAGGTCGAGCACGTCGGCGACGAGGTGCTGGTCAAGCGCCCGACTGACCGTGGCGAGCATCGCGCCCTGCACGGCCTCACCCGGACACTGGTCGCAAATATGGTCCAGGGCGTGACCGACGGGTTCGAGAAACGGCTCGAGATCCAGGGCGTCGGCTACCGCGCACAGCTGCGCGGCCGCGACCTCGAGCTCGCGCTTGGCTACTCGCATCCGGTGCCGGTCAAGGCGCCCGACGGGATCGAGTTCGAGGTCCCCCAGCCGACCAGGATCGTCGTTCGCGGAGCATCCAAGCAGCAGGTCGGCGAGGTGGCGGCCTACATCCGCAAGCAACGCAAGCCCGAGCCGTACAAGGGCAAGGGGATTCGCTACGAGGGCGAGTACGTCGCGAGAAAGGTCGGTAAGCGGGCATGACCGTCCTAACCAAGCCACAGCGTCGGCTCAAGCGTCGGCGCCGGGTACGCGCGAAGATCCACGGAACCGCGGAGCGCCCGCGGATCTCCGTGTTCCGCTCAAATCGCGGCATCTTCGCCCAACTCGTCGACGACGAACGCGGTCACACGCTGGCCTCCGTGAGTTGGACCGAGGCCGACCTGCACACGCTGCACGGCTCCGAGCAGGCTCGCAAGGCGGGCACGCTGCTGGCCGAGCGTGCGAAGGCCGCTGGCGTGCAGTCGGCGGTCTTCGACCGTGGCGGCTATCAGTACCACGGCCGGGTGAAGGCGTTCGCCGACGGCGCACGCGAAGCCGGGCTGGACTTCTAACCCCGCTACCCTCTGATTCTCATGGCTCGAGATCGCTCAATTTCAGCTGCCGGACTGGACCTCCAGGAGCGCGTGGTCGAGATCAACCGCGTCGCCAAGGTCGTCAAGGGCGGGCGGCGCTTCTCGTTCACGGCGCTGGTCGTTGTCGGCGATGAGCGCGACGTCGTCGGCATCGGATACGGCAAGGCCAACGAGGTCCCGGTCGCGATCCAGAAGGGCGTCGAGCGCGCGAAGAAGAACCTCTACCGCGTGCCCAAGCACGGCTCGACGATCACCCATCAGACGACCGGCGTGTTCGGCTCCGGCCGCGTGTTCCTCAAGCCGGCGTCCCCCGGCACCGGCGTCATCGCCGGCGGCGGCGTGCGCGCCGTGCTTGAGCTCGCCGGCATCCACGACATCTTGAGCAAGAGCCTTGGGTCCCAGAACCCGATCAACCTCGTCAAGGCGACGATGGCGGGGCTCGAGTCGCTGCGGACTCCCGACGAGGTCGCAGAGCTTCGCGGCCTGTCGGTCAACCAGGTGCTCGGGCTGACCGGCGAGCAACGTGATGGCGCGCCGGATGAGGCGCCGGCCGACGAGCCGGTGGCCGCTGGAGACGGGTCGTGAGCGAGCTGAAGGTCACCCAGCGCAAGTCGCGCAACGGCTGCGATAAGCGCCAGCTGGCGACGCTGCGCTCACTCGGTCTGCGCCGCATCGGTCATACGGTCGAGGTCGCCGACTCGCCGCAGATCCGCGGCATGCTCCACAAGGTCCGCCACCTGGTCGAGGTGCACGAGTAATGAGCAATGGCGACGAGCAGTGGATCGGCCTGCACAACCTGAGCCCAGCGCCCGGGTCCCGTCGCCCGCGCAAGCGCGTCGGTCGCGGCGAGGGGTCTGGCACCGGCAAGACCGCCGGCCGCGGGCAGAAGGGCTGGGGCTCACGCTCCGGCGCCAAGCGGCGCGCCCGCTTCGAGGGCGGCCAGAACCCGATCCACATGCGAATGCGCAAGCTGCGCGGTCCGCACATGAAGAAGTCGATGCCGTTCGAGCCGTTCCGTACCCATACGCAGCCGGTCAACCTGGCCGAGCTCGAGGCGCGCTTTACGGCCGGCGAACAGGTCACGCTCGAACTACTGCACTCCCGCGGGCTGGCGACGCGCAAAAATGTCCCCGTGAAGATCCTCGCCAAGGGTCAGGTCTCGAAGGCGCTGACCGTCCAAGCGCACGGCTTCAGCCGCGCCGCCCGCGAGCAGATCGAAGCGGCTGGCGGCACGTGTCAGGTCCTAGAGGACTGAGGCCGGGCTCATGATCGCGACGATCCTCGGAGCGTTCAGGGTCGGCGAGATCCGCAAGAAGATCCTGTTCACCGCCGCGATCCTGGCGCTGTACCGGCTCGGAACCCACATCCCGGCACCCGGGATCAGCTCGGCGGCAGCCGCGCAGATTCAGAAGAGCCTCGGCGGCAGCGGCATCTTCGGCCTGCTGAACCTGTTCAGCGGCGGCGGGCTGGGCCGGATCGCGATCTTCGCGCTCGGGATCATGCCCTACATCACCGCGTCGATCATCCTGCAGCTGCTGCAGGTCGTGGTTCCGTCGCTCGAGAAGCTCTCCAAGGAGGGCGAGGTCGGCCAGACGCGGATCACCCAATACACGCGCTATCTGACGGTCGGCCTCGCTTTTGCGCAGTCAATCGGCTACGTGTTCCTGTTCCGGAGCTTCGAGAAGAGCGCCGGCACGACGCTGATCGCGAACTTCACGCTCTACAAGGTCTTCCTGATCGTGATCTCGTTGACCGCGGGAACCGTGCTGCTGATGTGGATGGGCGAGCTCATTACCCAGCGCGGTATCGGCAACGGAATCTCGCTGCTGATCTTCGCCAGCATCGTCTCGCGGATCCCGAGCGGGGTGCAGGCCTGGTGGAACAACCCTGACCAGGTGTTCCGCGTGATCATGCCGTTCATCGCGCTCGGTGTCGTTGCGGCTGTCGTGTTTGTCCAGGAGGGCCAGCGGCGGATCCCGATCCAGTACGCGAAGCGGGTGATCGGTCGACGGATGACCCAGGGCGGCCAGACCTACCTGCCGCTGCGGGTCAACATGGCCGGCGTGATCCCGGTGATCTTCGCCGCCAGCGTGATGGCGATCCCGCCGACGATCGGCCAGCTGGTGGGGCAGAACCGCAAGGGCTTTGCGACCAACGTGGCGACCTTCTTCAGCCCCCAGGGGTGGCACTACGTGCTCGGCGAGAGCATCCTGATCATCCTGTTCACGTACTTCTACACGGCGGTCACGTTCAATCCCGTCGACCAGGCCGACAACCTCAAGAAGTACGGCGGCTTCAACCCGGGGGTGAGGCCAGGCAGACCGACGGCCGAATTCCTCGATCGGATCCTGGCGCGCCTGACGTTCCCGGGAGCGCTGTTCCTGGCCGCGATCGCGGCGCTGCCGACGGTCCTGATCAACCAGACCAACGCCAACTTCTTCTTCGGCGGAACCTCGATCCTGATCGTGATCGGCGTCGCCCTCGACACGATGAAGCAGCTCGAGGCACAGCTGATGATGCGCAACTACGAGGGCTTCTTAAAGTAGCCCGGGGTCGGGCCACGCCAGCTCAGGGCCGCAGGGTGGCTACGGCGATCGTGCCAGCCGGCGGCTGGGAAGGATCGGGTCTGCGATCCGCGCCGCCACGCGTTCCGGCGGCTCGTCGCATCCGCTGACCTCGAAGTCCGGGGCATCCGGCGGCTCGTAGGGAGCATCGATGCCAGTAAGACCGGTCAGATCGCCGGCGCGGCCGCGCTCGTAAAGGCGCTTGGGATCGCGTGCCTCGCAGACCTCCAATGGAGTGTTGACCCAGACCTCGAGGAACTGGACGCCCGCCAGCTCGTGAATCGCCCGGGCCCGGTGACGGTCCTCGGCGAACGGTGAGACGAGCGCGACAATCGCAGTCGCGCCCGTGGCTGCGACGATCGTCGCGACATGCGCGACGCGGCGTGCCTGCTCTGCACGATCGGCCCGCGACAAACCCAGATCGCTGGACAGACCGGCTCGCAGTTCGTCGCCGTCGAGTACGCAGGCGCGCAGGCCACGCCGGCTGAACTCGGCCTCCAGCGCCCGCGCGAGCGTCGTCTTGCCGGCGCTGGGCAGTCCGGTCAGCCACACAGTCGGGGACGGTGTCAATTCGTCCTGTGGACGCTCGCTGGTCATTCGGCGCGCTCGGGTGAGCGATCGTACTCCAGGGCGCCGGAGCGAAGTATCAGTGAACGACCCGGTAGCGCACGTGCGTGACCGCCGACGATGAGCGAACTTCGCCCGGTTCGAGTGTCGGGTCGCCGACGTTCTCCAGCAGGCGCTCGCCGGCGCCCAGCACCACCGGCACGATGTGCAGGTAGAGCTCGTCCAGCAGCCCCGACGCGAGGTACTGCTGGATCGCCTGGGCGCCGCCGGCGACCATCACGTCGCGGCCGTTCGCGGCGGTGCGCCCTTGCGCCCACGCAGACTCGATTCCGTCGGTCACGAACGTGAACGTCGTACCGCCGTCCATCGTCAGCGGCTCGCGCGGGTAATGGGTGAGGACGAATACCGGCGCGTGAAACGGTGGTGATTCGCCCCACGGTCCGCGCCACGACTCATCCCATGCGCCGCGACCCGGACCGAACATGTTGCGGCCCATGATGTAGGCACCGACGTTCTCGAACATCTGACGCATGACCTCGGAATCCGGCGTTCGCTTGCCGCCGGCCATCTGATGAAGCTCGTGGAACGAGTCGGTCGCGAACATCCACCGGTGCAGGCGGAGACCGCCGACGCCAAGGGGGTTGTCGTGATCCTGGTTGGGTCCGGCGACGTAACCGTCGATCGAGATCGATATGTGTGATCTGAGCATGCTCATTGGGACCGCTGCACGACCGGGAAATGATCGCCCACTCGTCGCGTTCTGAATGGATACAGTGATGCGGGTGGCTGAACTAAACCTGATCCTGTTCGGGCCCCCTGGCGCGGGCAAAGGGACGCAGGCTGACCGTCTGCGCGATGACTTCCAGCTGCCGTTCATCTCGACCGGAGACATGCTGCGCGGGAACGTCAGGGATGAGACTGAGCTGGGCCGGCAGGCGAAGGAGTTCATGGATGCCGGCGAGCTGGTTCCCGACGAGTTGATCGTCGCGATGGCCGCCGACCGCCTCCAGCAGGAGGACGCCGAGGACGGGTTCATCCTCGACGGCTTCCCGCGCACGCTCGAGCAGGCGGATGCCCTCGAGCACCAGCTTGCCGAGCTGGGGCGGCGAGTGACCGCAGCGCTGCTGATCGACGTCCCCGACGAGGAGGTCATCCGCCGTCTTTCCGGACGCCGCATGTGCGTGAAGTCCGGCCACAACTACCACGTCGAGTTCGACCCGCCGAAGCGCGAAGGGGTGTGCGATCAGGACGGCTCACGGCTGGTTCAGCGCGACGACGACAAGCCCGAGGTGATCGAAAACCGGCTCCGCGTCTACCACGCCCAGACCGAGCCGCTCGTCGAGTACTACGACCGCCAGGGGATGATGCGGCGGATCGACGGCACGCGCCCCGCGACCGAGGTCCACGACCACATCCGCGCGGTGATCGCGACCCTGCGGCTGGAAGAGAATGTCTGATGATCATCAAGAAGAGCCCGGAACAGATCGATCAGATGGCGGCCGCCGGCGTGATCCTGGTCCGGACGATGAACCTGATCGCCGGGAAGGTCCGGCCCGGGGTGACGACCAAGGAGCTCGATCAGGCGGCTGAGCGGTTCATCCGCTCGCAGGGCGCCGAGCCTGCATTCAAGGGCTACCGCGGCTTCCCCGGCTCGATCTGCACGTCGCCCAATTCGATGATCGTGCACGGGATTCCCGGCCCGTACAAGCTCGAGCGCGGCGACATCCTGTCGGTTGATATCGGCGTCGTACTCGACGGCTGGGTGGCCGACGCGGCGCGGACGTTCCCCGTCGGGCCGGTCACCCCGATCGCGCAGA
>JBKQJQ010000629.1:0-2659 GCA_052147875.1 Solirubrobacteraceae bacterium
CTGCTCGACAGCGGCCACGAAGTCGTGCTGCATGCGCGAAATCCGGCACGGGCGGACAGCGTCGCTGGCCTGGTCGCGAGTGCCGCGGGCCTCGTCATCGGTGACCTTGCGAGCGCCGAGGAGACGCACCGCATCGCCGAGCAGGTCAACGCGATCGGCCGCATGGACGCCGTGATCCACAACGCCGGCATCTACATCGATGGTCGGCGTATCGCCACCCCGGAGGGCCACGCGCGCACGCTGGCCGTCAACGTTCTGGCGCCCTATCTGCTGACCGCGAGGATCGAGCGTCCTTCGAGGCTGATCTACATCACCAGCGGTATGCACCGCGACGGCGACACGTCGCTGCGCGACATTGACTGGACCGCGCGGCGCTGGAGCGGGGTTGGTGCCTACTGCGACAGCAAGCTGTTCGTCGCCGCGCTGGCGTTGGCGATCGCGCGCCGCTGGCCCGAGGTGCGCAGCAACGTGGTCGACCCGGGGTGGGTGCCGACGAGGATGGGCGGGCCGGGTGCGCCCGACGATCTCGAGCTCGGGCACCTCACCCAGACGTGGCTCGCGGTCAGCGAGCAGCCAGACAGCGGCGGCTACTGGTATCACCAGCAGCGCGAGGCACCCGCGCCGGCCGCCGCGGATCCGCACTTTCAGGATGCCCTGCTCAACGAATTGGCGCGACTGACCGGCGTGGATGAACTCATACGAGGAGCTGGCTGATCTGAGCGGCGAGCTCGTCCCGGCGCGCCGCAGGGACTTGTTCGTCCTCTGAGGCCCGCAGGAACCTGAACACGTTCGGGCCTCGATCCTGACGCGTGAACCACGGCATCCGCGGGACGACATGGAAGTGAAGGTGCGCGAAGCCCTGCTGCTCCGCGAACAGGACGACGTAGGTCTTCTCGCAGCCGACGACTGCCCGCAGCGCTGAGCCGAGGGCACCGAGCAGCCCTCCGATTGAGCCGAGCTCGTCGTCGTTCAGCTCGTCGATCGCCTCGACGTGACGGCGTGGGCACACGACGAGCCAGCCCTCGAGGCTCGACCAGGCGTGTGAGACGCGCCATTGATCGGAGAGATAGATCTGCTCCCGCGGAGGGATCTCCTCGATCTTTGCCTGCAGGTCGCAGATCACGCAGTCGCTCATAGGCGGATGCTATGTGCGCGGCTCCCAAGCGCCTGACGTCGATGGCAGGCTCGTCGGCCGAGGGCCGATGAGTTCGCGACCCGCGAGCGGTCAATACGGACATGACGACCACCCACGTACTCAAGACCGCCGAGGCCGACATCGCCTACGACGTACACGGCTCGCTTCCAACCGCGGACGGGCGCCCACCCCTGTTGATGATCGGTCAGCCGATGACCGCCGGCGGCTTCGGCACGCTGGCGTCGTACTTTCCGGACCGCACGGTGGTCACCTATGACCCGCGCGGCCTCGGGCGCAGCACCCGTAGAGACGGACGGGTCGAGAATTCGCCCACGGTCCAGGCCGGCGACGTACACGCTCTTATCGCGGCGCTCGGCGCCGGCCCCGTCGACATGTTCGCGAGCAGTGGCGGCGCAATCACCGCGCTCGCGTTCGTAGCGGCCTACCCCGATTACGTGGTGACATTGGTGGCACACGAGCCGCCGCTGATCCCGGTGCTCCCAGACTCCGCGCCGGCCGAGCGGGCCCGCGCCGCCGTTCGCGACGCGTACGAGGCCAACGGCCACGGCGCCGGCATGGCGGCGTTCATCGCGATGACCTCATGGCGGGGCGAGCTCACCGAGGAGTTCTTCGCCCAGCCTGCGCCGGATCCCGCCGCGTTCGGGATGCCGACCGCCGACGACGGATCCCGCGACGACCCACTGCTGTCGGAGCGTTCCTGGGCGATCACCGACTATCGGCCCGACGTCGACGCGCTGGCCGCGGCGCCAACTCGGATCGTGATCGCTGTCGGCGAGGAGTCCGAAGACACCTTCACGGGACGCACGTCGGTCGCCACGGCCGAGCTGCTCGGTCAGCAGCCGACCGTGTTCCCCAGCCACCACGGTGGCTTCCTGGGCGCCGAGTCCGGATACCCCGGCCAACCCGAAGCGTTCGCGCTCAAACTTCGCAGCGTCCTCGACGACGACGGCTGATCGCCGGACCGAGAGCGTGCACGCGCGCGCCGCCGGTGGCTAGGCTGGGCCAATGTGGACGATCCCCGGCAGCTGTCGCTCTGACCTGTCTCAGACGAGTTCGAGGACCATGATCGGGATGCGTCGATGTGACGCGCGGCGCTCGTATTGTCCAAACCCCGGATATACGCGAAGGCCCCGGTTCCAGATCGCTGCCCGGCGCTCACCGTCCGCCTCGACCGCGCGGTCATGGCGGCGAGTCAGTTCCACCACAGCCTGATCGTCGGGGTGCGCGCGCAGGTTGTGGTACCAGGCCGGATGCCGGTACTGACCCCAATTCGAGGCGACGACTGCGATGCCGCCAGGGACCGGGACGCCCACCAGCGGGACCGTGTGCGACCGCCCGCTCTTCGCGCCCACCGTCGTGAGCATCACCACCGGGAGCCCGGACAGCAGGCTGGACAGCGTATACCGCCCGCGCGTGACCCGGTTCACCGGACGGTCGAGGCGGTGCATCAACCGCGCGAACACCCAGGAGCCCGGGCCGCTGGCCGCAAGCCGGCGGATCATC
>JBKQJQ010000630.1:0-4332 GCA_052147875.1 Solirubrobacteraceae bacterium
TCGCGGCCGACGTGTTCTTCCCACGGATCGATGAGCTCGAGCAGATCATCGACGGGAAGCTGATCCAGCCGCTGAACCACAGCTACATCTCCAACTACAGCAACCTATGGTCACAGCTCCAGAACCCGTTCTACGACGTCGGGTGGCACTACACGGTCCCGTATGCCGTCTACACGACCGGGATCACCTGGCGTAAGGACCACGTCCCCGAGGCCAACGACCCGACGACGCTCGGTTGGGCGACGCCGTGGCAGGGCCAATACAAGGGCAAGGTCGCGGTGCTGGATGACTACCGCGACGGAATGGTGCTTGGTCTGCTCAAGAACGGGATCTACGACCTCAACACATCGGATCCCGCACAGATCACCAAGGCCAAGAACTCCCTGATCGAGCTCTCAAACCTGACCAACGTCCACGTCGATCTCAACGATTACACGAACGTGCCGAGTGGCCAGATCTGGATCCACCAGGCGTTCTCTGGTGACATGGCGCCAGCGGCCTCCTACATGCCGAAGGGAACGAGCGTCGACGTGATCGGATACTGGTTCCCGAGCGACAACCGGGGGCCAGTCGGCAACGACACGGTCACGATCCCGCGCTCAGCGACCAACCCGGTGCTCGCGCACCTGTTCTTGAACTACCTGCTCGAGCTCGACAACGCGCTCGAGAACACGAGCTACATCGGCTACATGCAGCCGATCAACGGGGTCACGCCACAACGCTTGGTTCAGGAGAAGATCTTGCCTCCGAGCCTAACGACGACGGCCGTGCTTCCATCGCAGCTCGAGGGGGGTATCCGCGAGCTTCAACTGTCGCCCGCCACCAATGCGCTGTGGGAGCAGGCCTGGCAGGAATTCACTCACGGCGCCTGACCGGCGTGAGCAAATCCACCGCACAATCAGTCACGGCCCCGCGGGGCACACTACTCTGGGTCTGCCTCGCGGTGCCCGGAGCGCTGTGGTTGCTGCTTCTATTCGCGGTGCCGTTCTACGCAATGGTTGCTGTCGCCGCCGGCCAGACCAACCAGCTATTCGGGACACCGGTCGCTGTCTGGAATCCGATTCAGTGGTCGAGCGCCAATTTCAGCGTCATCTGGCACGACCTGGTCGGGACCGGGGCCTATCTCGGACCGTCACTGTTTCGCACGTTCGCGTACACCCTGATCGCGACGGCGCTCGCGCTCGTGATCGCCTACCCGGTGGCGTATTTCGTTACGCGCTTCGCCGGCTCTCGCAAGAGCCTGTTCCTGGCACTCCTGATCGCGCCGTTCTGGGTCAGCTACATGATGCGGATGCTCGCCTGGATCAACCTGCTCCAGACCGACGGATACGTCAACCGGGTGCTGAGCTTCCTGCATCTGGTGAGCCAACCGGTCGACTGGTTGGGCGGCCTTCACACCACTGTCGTGCTCGGCCTCGTGTACGGATACATCCCGTACCTGATCCTCGTTCTATACGCCGGCCTCGACCGGATTGACGGCGGCTTGATCGAGGCATCGCGGGACCTTGGCCTCGGGCGCTTGCGGACCTTCTGGCACGTCACGCTGCGACTCAGCGCTCCGACCGTGCTGGCCGGCGTGATGATCACCGCGCTGCCGATGGCCGGCGACTACTTCACGAACCAGCTGCTGTCGGCGACACCCTCGACGACGGAGATCGGCAACGAGATCGAAAGTATGCTCTCGCTGCCCGGCTCCAACGGGCAGGGTGCGGCACTCGCGCTGATCCTGCTGGCATTGCTCGCTGTTCCGATCCTCTTCTACGTGCGCTCGACGGCGCGCGCGGCCCGAGAGCGGGCGATCTGATGGGGGTCGTGTCGCTGGAAACCGGGCGGGTGGCCGAGGTTGCCCGCGGGCCCCGCCGCACGTGGTGGCGGCGCGGCATGCCACGACGGCCGTACTTTCTCGAGGCGTTCACGTGGGTGTACCTGGCGTGGTCGCTGTTGCCGATCTGTGTCGCGGTGCTGTTCTCATTCAACGCCGGCAAATCGAACAGCACCTGGCAGGGCTTCTCACTACGGTGGTACCTGACGGACCCCAACGACTCCGTGCTGCACAACGCGGAGCTGCACTCCGCGGTGATCCAGACACTGCGCTTGGGCGTCCTGACGACCGTGATCACCGTGCCGCTCGGGGTCGCGTTTGCGATCGGGATCGACCGCTGGCACGGCCGAGTTCCCAACGGGCTGAGCTTTCTGATGGTCCTGTCGTTCGTCGTCCCCGAACTGTTGCTTGCGGTGGCGCTGACGTTCGTGTTCACGCAGCTGTTCACGTTTGTCCACTTCGGTACTGGGGCCGAGGTGCTCGGCCTGGTCGCCTGGAACCTCTCATGGCCGGCGATCATTGTCCGCGCGCGCCTGCTGACGATCGGCTACGACTACGAGGAGGCGGCTGCCGATCTCGGTGCTTCCAGGCCGTCCGCGATCTTCAGGGTGCTGCTCCCGCTCTTGATGCCGGCGATCTTCGCGAGTGCGGTGCTCGTTTTCGCGTCCGTGATTGATGACTTCGTGCTCGTCGAGCAACTGTCTTCGAGCGCCTCCACGCAGTCGATGGCGGTCGTGATCTACTCAAACGTCCACGGCGGGCTGGCCGGACCGGCGCTGAATGCGCTGGCGACGCTGATGCTGCTGTTCTCCATCATCCTCGCGGCTTCCGGCTATCTGGGGTACCGGTTCATGACCCGCGGCGAACGCGGCAGCGGGATGAACGCTCTGACCCAGCTTGCGAACGCTCAATGACCCACGTTCTCCGCGAGGACATCGCAGATGCCGGGTGAAATCAGAATCGTCGAGCTCGTCAAGGCGTACGGGCAGGTGGTCGCCGTCGATGGAATCTCGCTCGAGATCGCCGCCGGCGAGTTCTTCTCACTGCTTGGCCCATCGGGTTGCGGCAAGACCACGACCCTGCGCTGCACCGCCGGATTCGAGCGGCCGCAAGTAGGCCGCATATTCCTCGACGGCTGTGACGTGACATCGGTGGCTCCCAACCGACGCAGCGTGAACACCGTGTTTCAAAGCTACGCGCTATTCCCGTTCCTGGACGTCGCGAACAATGTTGCCTTCGGGTTGAAGTACGCGCGCGTGTCAAAGACCGAGCGGCGCACGCGCGTCGCCAAGGCGCTTGAACTGGTGCGGCTCGAGGGGTACGAGCGCCGACGTCCCGCGCAGCTGTCCGGTGGCCAGCAGCAGCGCGTGGCGCTGGCGCGAGCGCTCGTGCTAAATCCAGCGGTGCTGCTGCTCGATGAGCCGCTCGGGGCGCTCGACGCCAAGCTGCGGCGCGTCCTGCAGGTCGAGTTGAAGTCGCTCCAGGAGCGGGTCGGGATCACCTTCCTGTACGTGACACACGACCAGGAGGAGGCGCTCACCATGTCCGACCGCCTCGCCGTCATGTCGGAGGGCCGCATCGAGCAGGTTGGCGCGCCGCGAATCGTTTACGACGAGCCCGCCAACGCGTACGTGGCCGACTTCCTCGGCGTCTCGAACCTGATGTCCGCGGAGGTCCGGACCCCGGGCAACGGCTCCATCCCCTGTCGTCTTCGCCTCGGCGAGTTCGAGCTCTGTGCCGAACGCGGCGAGCTCGGCGCCACCGGGGCGGTAAAGCTTGCGGTCCGCCCAGAACGAGTGCGGCTACATCCCTTTGACTCAGCTGGAGCGAACCGTCTCCCCGGCATGATCGAACGGGTGGTATTCACCGGGTCGGCTAACCAGGTGATCGTGACGCTGGCTCCCGGCGAGCGGATTCAGGCAATGATCACCAACGCGGCCGGACCGTTCCCGTGGCGCCAGGGAACGCCGGTCACGGTCGAGCTTCCGGCCGACTCCATACGCGTCCTGGCCAACCCGCGCGCCGCGGCGCCAAACGAGCCGGGACTCGACTCCGGTAAGAGACCTTCGCTTGCGAGCTCGGCCCGTTGACTACCACGATCGCCACCTGTGCGTTTCCGGCAACGGACGACGTGGCCAAGAGCCTGGCGTTTCACCTCGACTACATCGACGAGGCCGCCAGACGCGAAGCCGAGCTGGTCGTGTTTCCGGAGCTCAGCCTGCACAGCTACCCAGCCGACGTCAGGAGCCTCGAGCTGCAGCCGGTGCTCGAGCGCGTGTACTCGCTCGTCGAGTCAGTGCCGGATGGAGACAGCGTCCGAGCGATTGCCGACAGAGCAGTCGAGCGGGGGATCCACGTCATCTACGGTCTGCACGAAGCCGGCGAGCGGCGCGGCGTCGTGTACAACACGGCCGTTCTCACCGGCCCCACCGGCCATATCGGTAGATATCGCAAAGTGCACGTCGGGGTGGGCGAGCGCCTGATCTGGCGCGTCGGCCACGACTGGCCGG
>JBKQJQ010000631.1:0-5522 GCA_052147875.1 Solirubrobacteraceae bacterium
GTCAGCAACGGAAACATTCTCAGCGCCTGAAGCATCTCGTCAGCATCGACATCGGTTACTGGCGTGATCCGCACCGCGACGTCCTTCAGCAGCTCGGTTTGACTGCCGCCGGCTCCGCAGGCGACAACGGGACCGAAGCTCTCGTCATGAACCATGCCGACCAACAACTCGACGCCACCTTCGATCATTGACTGCACCTGGTAGCCGTCGAGCTCAAAGCCTGCGGCGCTTACCGAGGCTCGGATCCGTTCCGCAGCGTCGCGCACCTGCGCGGCTGTTGCGAGCCCAGTGGCAACTGCGCCGACGTCGCGTTTGTGCAGCAGGCCAGGAGCGAACCCCTTCAGCGCTACTGGCCATCCAAGCTCGGCGGCAGCGGCGACCGCGCCGGCGGTGTCGCGCTCCAGTCGGCCGCGAACCTGCGGGACGCCGTAGCACTCCAGCAGCTCCGAGACCGCAGCGGGCGACATCCAGCCGCCCCCGGCCAGCTCGTGGCTGATGATCGCAGCGCCGCGCTCGACGTCCGCCGGGTCCGGGCGGAGCACCTCGCCGTCGGGCCGTGAGCGCCAGCGGCCGTAGCGTGCCGCGAGCGCGACCGCCTGCGCCGCCTCCTCGGGAAACTGATAGCCGGGAACCGCTACGCCGTCGCTGGCCAGGCCCGGCGGTGGCCCTTCCGCCGTCATGAAGACGGCCGCTATCGGGCAGGACAGATCCGCTGCGGCAACGCCCCTGATCGCGGCCGCCACGTCTGCGGCTTCGGTCACCAGCGGCGGGACAAAGATCGCGAGGATCGCGTCGAACTCAGCGGAGGCGCCGAGCTCGGTCAATGTGTGTCGGTAGTCGTCGGCCGAAGCGCTCGCGATCATGTCGATCGGGTTGGCCAGCGAGGCTGTCTTGGGCAGCCTCGAGCCAAGCCTCTGCGACAGCGCTGTCGAAGGCTCCGGCACTTGAACCCCCGCGGCCGCGCAGGCGTCGGCACAGACGATCCCGGGGCCGCCGGCGTTGGTGACGATCGCGACCCGGTCGCCGTTTGGCAGCGGCTGCTTTGCAAGCAGAGACGCGACGTCGAACATCTCGGCCAGCGTGTCGGTCCGGATCACGCCCGCCTGAGAGAACAGCGCGCCGACCGTTACGTCTGAGGCCGACAGGAGCGCGCCTGTGTGCGAGGCGGTGGCGCGCGCGCCGGCGGGTGAGCGCCCGCTCTTGACCGCCACGACCGGCTTGCTGCGCGCAAACCGCCGTGCGACGCGGGCGAACTTTCGCGGGTTGCCGAACGACTCGAGATACATGAGCGCGACCTCGGTCCCGGCGTCCTGTTCCCAGTACTGCAGGAAGTCGTTGCCCGATAGGTCGGCCTTGTTCCCGACCGAGACAAACGACGACAGCCCCACACCCAGTCGCGACGCCGCCTCGATGATCGCGATCCCGAGTCCTCCGCTTTGGGATAGGAAGCCGATCGCGCCGGCGGCGGCTTGATGGGGCGCGAAGGTCGCGTTCAGCCTGACCGCGGCAGACGTGTTCAGCACGCCGAGGCAGTTGGGCCCGACCAGGCGGATCCCGGCCTCCCTGCATGTGTTCAGCAGCTCGGCCTGGCGGCGGCGACCATCGCCGCCGATCTCGGCGAAGCCGGCCGAGATCACGACCACGGCCCGCACACCGAGTGCAGCACAGTCGCGTACCACCGCCATCACCCGGTCGGCGGGTACGATGACGACCGCAAGATCGACGGGCTCTGGAAGTTCGGACACCGACCGGTAGGCGGTCAGCGAGCCGATCTGTCCGCCGTGTTCGTTGACCGCGTAGACCGTGCCGTCAAACCCCGCCGAGACAATGTTCTGCAGGAGCTCGCCCCCGATCGTGGCTCGTCTGCGCGACGCGCCGATCACCGCCACGCTCGCGGGCGCCAGCACGCTGTTCACGGCCGCCACCGATGCGAGCCGGTCGCGCTCCTGGAAACGCTCGAGTGCCTGGGGGGCCATCGAGGTTGGGAACTCGATCTCCAGCGCGTCAGGCGTGGGTTTGACCTCGACCTCGAACCCGCTCTCGCGAAAGACCTCGATCATCTTGTGGTTGACCGCCATCACTTCGGCGACGAACGACGAGATCCCATGCCGGTGCGCGTAGTCGGCGATGTGCGCGAGCAGGATCGTCGCGATGCCCTTTCCCTGCCATGCGTCTGCTACCAGGAATGCAACCTCGGCACGTTCGCGGTCGATGCTCACGTAGCCGGCGTGGGCGACCACCACGGCCGGCGATCCACTGACCGCAATCAGCCCGTAACTGTCGGCGTAGTCGACGTTCAAAGTCCAGTCCGTGGCCCACTCGAGGTTGGCGGCGCCAAAGAAACGAAACACGATCGACTCGCTAGAGATGCCGAGCAGAAACCTGTGGACCGCATCGCGGTCACTCTCGCGGACCGGGCGCACGTGGACCGTCGATCCGTCGTGCAGAACGATGTCGGCTTCGCGGTCAGACGGGTATTCGGTGCTTGGCGCGTCTGTGGCCACGCCGCCAAGTCTGCCGCCTGCCGGCGCGCTGCCCCGGGGCTCGCTCACGAATCGGTACGTGGGCGCGGAACGACCATCATCGAGCAGCGCGCGCCGTGCATCAACGCCTCGCCTGTTCCACCCAGCAGCACGCGCGTCAGCGGACCCCACCGGCGCGACCCGATGACCATCAAATCGACCTCATCTGAAAGCTCGTCCAGCAGCGTCGTAGGATGGCCACGCCGAAGGTCCAAGCGCGCTTCGCAGCGGAGGTCGGCGACCGCCGGTTCACAGATGCTCGTGAGCGAATCGAGCTCGCCGTCCATCAGCTCCTCCCACGAGTCCTTGTAGGCGACGTTGTAGGCGTCGCGCCATCCGAGCCACGGGATGCGATCATCGAGAACCGCGCGGACCGTGAGTTCGGCGCCGCAGCCGGCTGCGATCGTTGCGGCGGTCGCGAGCGCAAGTCGCGACTCCTCGCTGCCCTCGAAGCCGACGCCGATCTGCCGCAGCCGGGGTGCCGGCCGGGCGCTGAAGCCACGCGCTGCGACGACCAGCGGGCACTCGAGTTCGTGAAGCAATTGTCGCGTGCGCCTGCCGATCCAGATTGCACCGTCCGGGGCCTTGGGGCTTGAGCCGACGACGAGGAGATCGCGCTGGCTTCGGCGTACGACACGCTCGATCCCGCGGGGAATCGAGAGGTCCGTGTCGATCATCGTTCGGGCCCGGGGCGCGATCGAATTCTGGGTCTCGCTCAGCATCGCCGTCGTTTCCCCGCGTGCCCGCTGCCAGTCAAAGCCGGGGACGACGAGCGGTAGGTCGGGCTCGATCGTCACCAACGCAAGGTCCGCGCCGGTCGCCTCGGCGAGTGTCGCGCCGAGCGCGGCGGCGTCGCGACCCTCCGCGTGCGGGTCCACCGCGGCCGCGATGCGCGCGATCGAGATCTCGGGCAGCCCCGGCTCCGATTCGACGTCCGGCCGCTCGTCATCGTCGGGTTTGACCGGCGCGGTCATATCGATCATCCAACCGCGCTGCGCGCGGCTGGGCATCCGTACCCCTCCACATCGACACCGCAGTTCACCCTGATCTGCTTGTCGCTGCCGGGCGCATGATTTCATGGCTAGACGTGCCGGCCGGGATCGAAATCGAGCGCAAGTTCCTGGTCGACCAGGTCCCCGGCGAGCTCGCCTCGCATCCCTCTGACGAGATCGAGCAGGGCTATCTCGCGATTACAGGCGACGGCCTCGAGGTCCGCATTCGCAGATACGGCCGACGCTCGTATCTAACGATCAAGTCGGGTGCCGGGCAGGTGCGTGTTGAAGAGGAGATCGAGATCGACGAGCGGAGATTTGGGTCTCTGTGGCCGCTCACGGACGGCAGGCGGATCCAGAAACGGCGGTACCTGATCCCCGCCGAGGGCGGCAGGCGGATCGAGCTCGATCTGTATGAAGGACCCCTGGCAGGCCTCGTCACAGCCGAGCTCGAGTTTGACTCAGCCGCCGCCGCGCAAGCGTTCGTGCCCCCTGACTGGTTTGGCCGCGACGTGACCGACGATCCCCGGTACAAGAACCGGCAACTCGCGGTCGATGGCTTACCGGTCTGACGGAGCAAGCAGCCGGGGTCCCGCTCGCGCGAACGGTCGCGGGTCTCAGGCCCTGTGCGCGTGACGGTTTACGGGCTCCCGGCGCGCGACATGCTGTTCCCGCTCCCGTACCCGTGTCACGTCAAGGGCCCTCCGATCGCCTCGGCCTGCATCCAGGCCACCGGCCATCGCGCACGCCCCCGTTCTGCCGCGGCGCGCTCGAGTGCGGCCAGCTCGCCGGCGGCGAAACTGCCTTCGGTGGACGCTTGCTCTGCCCACTGGCGCAGCCAGGCCTCGGCGACCACAGCGTCGTGCAGCTCGCCGAGCGGTTCCTGGAGGTCTCGCGCGGCGGCGGCCAGCGTGCGGATCCGTTGGCCGAGCACGGGCGCTGCCGCTTCGGCCGCGTAGCGGCATCGCTTTGCGAGGATCCGGACCATGTGGAGCTCCTCATCGGCAGGTGGGTCCGCGAGCGAGCTCACCTTCTTCTCGAGCGCGCGCCAGTCCTTGCGCACGAGCCGCCGCAGGGCCTGCGCGGCGGGCCGTGCGGCTTGATCTTCAATCAAAGCCGGCGCGCTTGCCGCGTCGATCAGCCGGGCAACAAGCCTGAGATAGCGATCGCTGTCCATCTGCTCGAGCAGCCCGGCGTGCGCCCGCGCCCGGCGCTCCGCCAGACCGGCGATCAGCTCGGCGGCGCCCTGGGCGCTTTGCACGGGCAGCGTCCGAGCCCGGGCGGCGAGACGGGAGTGCAGGACGTCCGCGTCGCGGGCGGTGCCGAGCTCGCCGCCGAGCCAGCCGAGCTCCTCGCGCAACGCTTTCGTCCACGATCGGTCGAGCGCGGCCCGGAAGGTTCGTAGGTCCGAGCGCAACCGCCGCGTGGCGACCCGAGCCTGACGTACCCCTTCGGGATCGGTGTCCATCCGGACGATCGGGTCGTGGCGAACGAGGCGTGCGACTCCGTCGCTGATCGCATCTCTGATCACCTCGCCCAGTGACGAGGACCGAGACAGTGGATCACGGGCAGGCAACTCCATGCCTGCGAGGCGGAGACGATCGCGTTCGAGCTCGACCATCACTTGCCATTCAGGGCTCGCGCCACCGCTTGGCATCGTCGTAAAGTGGGATCGATGCCTCGACGATGCCGTCCCTGGTGGCGACGGTGATCTTGCTGTCGATCATGCCTTCGAGCTGCCGCGCGGAGCTCCGAGAGCTCGGTGAATGGGTCCCACCGGGCTAGCGCTCCGGGCATCATTGACCTCGAGCGTGGGTTGGTTTAGAGGTGGCCGCTTGCCGCGGTCTCGGCCTCGGGTCCCGGTGCCCGTTGATGAGCTCGCGGTGAAGCACGCGGTGGTAGGCATCGTGGACGATCAGCTCGCAGGGGCGGGTCTGCGCGGCGCGCAGGTAGGCGACGCGCCGGGCGTCGTCGAATGTCTCGCACGTGACCGGGCCGCCGCCTGGCA
>JBKQJQ010000632.1:0-30344 GCA_052147875.1 Solirubrobacteraceae bacterium
CCGCCGCTCAACGCGGTGATCGTCACGCTCGGGCTGTACACGCTGCTGGTCGCGGCCGCCGGGATGATCTGGGGCAACACGCCCCGCTCGTTCCCGGCGGCGTTCTCGATCCGCGGCTACGAGGTCGGCGGCACGCGCCTGCTGTTCGCGCCCAACGACACCTTCACGGTGATCGTCGTGCTCGTGGTCGCGCTGGCGCTGGCGGTGCTGTTCCGAGCGACGAACCTGGGTCTGCAGATGCGCGCGGCCGCGTTCAGGGCGGAGGTCGCGCGCCTGCTGGGGGTGCGGGTCGGGCGCATGTTCACGCTCGGCTGGGCACTCGCGGCGGTCGCCGGAGCAATCGCGGGCGTGCTCGTGGCGCCGTCGGTGTTCCTCGGTCCAAACAACTTCGATCCGATCCTGATCAGCGGCTTCGTGGCGGCCGTGATCGGCGGTCTCGACAGCCCGCCGGGCGCGGTCGTCGGAGGGCTCCTGCTGGGGCTCGCGCTGTCGTACGTCTCCGGGTACGAGGGGTCGTCGCTGGTGCCGCTGGCCGCGCTCGCAATCCTGGTGGTGGTGCTGATGGTGCGCCCGACGGGGCTGTTCTCCGCGACTCAGGAGCGGCGCGTGTGACCGCCGCGGACGTGCGCCGCAGCCGCGTCGGGGTCGCGCCAGCCCGGCGGCTGCTCGCCCGCAGCACGGTGCTGCGTTCGCTCGCGCTGGTCGCCGTGGGCGCGGTCGCGCTGGCGGTGCTGAGCACGTATCTGAGCGCCTACAACGACCTGCAACTCGCGACCGGCGCCTACTATTTCGCGGCCCTCGCAGGCCTGACGATGCTTGCCGGGCTGAGCGGGCAGATCTCGCTCGGCCACGGCGCGCTGATGGCCGTCGGCGCCTACACGGTTGCGCTGTTGATCGGCAATGAGGGCTGGTCCCTGGTCCCGGCGCTGGCGGCATCGCTGGTCGTCACCGCGGCGGTCGGAATCCCGGTCGGCGCCGCCGCCAGCCGGTTGCGCGGCCCGTACCTCGCCGGCGCGACGCTCGCGTTGGCGGTTGGCCTGCCCGCGCTCGCCGACCGGTTCCCGGCCACGTTCGGCGGCGAGAACGGGCTCGTGATCAACCCGCCGGTCCCGCCGTCTTTCCTGGGCGCGAACTTCCCGCTCGAGCGCTGGGAGGCGTGGATCGCCTGTGCGGGCGCGTTGATCGTCGTGTTCCTTCTCTACAACCTGATCCACAGCGGTTTCGGGCGCTCGTTCAGGGCGGTGCGCGACGACGAGATCGCCGCCTCGCTGTGCGGTCTGCGGGTCGGGCGCACGCAGACGATCGCGTTTGTCGTCAGCGCCGGTTGCGCGGGGCTCGGCGGCGGTCTGCTGTGCGTGGTGTTGCAGCTCGCCCAGCCGGGCGCGTTTCCACTCCAGCTGTCGCTGTCGCTGTTGACGGGAATCGTGCTCGGCGGGCTTGGGTCGCTGGTCGGCGCGATCTGGGGTGCGTTCATCCTCGTCGAGCTACCGAACTGGACCAACGACCTCGCGCACTCGTTCTCGCTCTCGACGAACGTCTCGGCGAACCTCCCGCTCGCGATCTACGGCGTCGTGCTGATTGCCGCGATCCTCGTCTGGCCTTCGGGCATCCAGGGTGGGATCCGGGCGCTGATCGGCCGGCTGCGCGCTGCGCGAGCGCGACGAGCGGCCGGCTAGCCCCGAGCCGCGAGCTGCGTGTGCGTAGCCGCGGGCCGGCTAGGCCCTGGCGGCCTCGAGCGGTACCCCCAGCAGCGCCGCCTGGACCTCGCGCAGCCGCTCGTGATCTCCGCGGATGCCGGCGTCGTTGTAGAGAAACGCCTCCGCCAGGCGGACGATCGCGTAGGCCAGCGTCGCCGGGTCCGCGGGCGGACTGTAGCTGCCGGCCGCGACCTCGGCGATGATCAGCGCCTCGACCGTCGACACGGCGCGCGGATGGACGACGCCGGCACCCGAGGTCAGCAGCTGCATCGCGGTCCCCGGCTCCTGTTCGAGCAGCGTGCGGAGCGCCGAAGCGCGCGACAGGCTGCGGTTGATCTGGTCGAACACCTCGAGCAGGCCCAGCGCGCCGCGGGTCCGCACCGCCCGGCGCTTGCGCGCGATCAGCTGCTCGAGCTGCGCCGCGATCACCTCTCCGAGAACGCGGTCGCGGGAGCCGAACCAGCGGTAGATCGTCGCCCGGCTCAATCCCAGCCGGCGGGCGACGATGGTCAGGTCGACCCGCTCGCCGCTCATGTACTGCTCGGTGACCGCCTGCAGTACCTCCGACGGCGACGCGGTCGCGGGCCGTCCGCGTTTCCCTGTTGCCGTGCGCATCTCAAAAGCCTAGTATTTGAAACGTCTGAGGTGGAACGTATCGAAATGGCCGCGGGCCGTTGGAGCGCGGCTTCGTTATGCAACCCCGCCCGAGGAGGGAGAGATGGGAACAGTAGGGAGTCGGCTGCTCGCCGGTGCGGCGACCGCGGCCACGCTCGCGCTCGTGGTCGCCGCCTGCGGCTCGTCGAGCTCCACCAGCAGCGTGCCGGGAGTCACCTCCACAAGCATCACATTCGGCACCCACCAGCCGTTGACCGGTCCGGCCGCGCCCGGATACAGCGAGATCGCGCCCGCCTCGCAGGCGTATTTCGACTACGTCAACGCGCACGGCGGCGTCTACGGACGCAAGATCCACCTGATCATCAAGGATGACGCCTACAACCCGGCCGAGACCGTCAACGTCGTCCACCAGCTGGTGCTGCAGGACAAGGTGTTCGGGATCTTCGAGGGCCTCGGCACGCCGACCCACACCAAGGTCGTCGGCTTCCTCAACGCGTCCAAGATCCCAGACATGTTTGTCGCCTCCGGCTGTCCGTGCTGGGACAACGGCACCAAGCAGCCGATGACGTTCGGCTGGCAGCCCAACTACACGATCGAGGGCAAGATCCTCGGTCAGTACATCAAGCAGCATTTCGCTGGTCAGAAGGTCGGCGTGCTCTATCAGGACGACGATTTCGGGCAGGGCGGGCTTGCCGGGATCGAGGACGAAGTACCGGCGGCCGACATCGTCTCAAAGCAGCCCTACCAGTCCGGGACGACGACGCTGGCGCCCCAGATAACCGCGCTCAAGGCATCCAAGGCGACCGTGCTGGTCGACTTCACGGTGCCGATCTACACCGCGATCGGGCAGCTGACGTCGTTCACGCTGGGGTGGAAGCCGCAGCTGGTGATCTCGAGTGTCGGAATCGACCCGACCACGGTCGGCGGGCTGCTGAAGGTGGTCTCGAAGGGCAAGGCGTCGGGAACAGCGCTGATCGACGGCGCGATCACCGACGGGTATCTCCCATCCAACACCGACACCTCGAACCCCTGGATCCAGCTGTTCATGAAGATCCACGCCCAGTATGACCCGAGCGCGCCGTTCGACGGAAACGTCGAGTACGGAATGGCAAACGCGTATACGCTCGTGCAGGCGCTCGAGGCCGCGGGCAAGAACCTGACCCGCCAGGACATCGTCAACGCGGTCAACAACGACGGCGGCAAGTGGACCGGGCCGGGCCTGGTCCCGTTCCGCTACACGACCTCGGAGCACGGCGGCTATGGCGGCGCCGAGCTGGGTCAGGTCCGCAACGGCAAGATCGTTCTATTCGGAGGCCCGCTCACGACGCAGCCGACCGCCGGCTCCCCGATCACGCCGTACACGGGAACGCAGCCGGCGCCGCCGGCCAACGGAATTCCGTCCAGCTAGTGCGTGGTGCGAGTACCCCCGGCTCGCTCGGGCTGGGGGTACTCGATCATCCGCAGCACCCTCGCCGGCGCACCGGCGGCGATTGAGAACGGCGGTAGGTCGCCGGTCACGACCGAGTTGGCGCCGATCACGCATCGCTCCCCGACCGTCACGCCGCCGGTGATCACGACATGCGCGCCGCACCAGACGTTGTCGCCGACCCGCGTGGGTCCCTTGCTGGTGAACCCCTGCCACGGGACCGGCTTGACGGGGTCGTCGAAGCGGTGGTCGGCGTCGGTCACGAAGCACCCGTTGGCGAACATGCAGTGATCGCCGATCTCGACCAACTCGACCGCGGCGACCATCACCCCGAGGTTGAGAAAGCACCCGGATCCGATCCGGATCCTCGCCTGATCCGGGGCCGTCAGCCAGACATTGGGCTCGAGCAGCGTCTGCGGGCCGATCTCCAGACGCTCCTCGCGCAGCGCCTCGAGCACGTTTCCATGCACCGGCCAGCGGATGAAGGCATCGCGGCGCATCGCCTCCCAGTGGATCCTGGCGCGATTCCAGGGGAGCGAGTTGCGCTCATACCAGCGCCACTTCTGCGCCCACAACCTGAGGTCGCCGCTCAGGACTGCACCACGCGGAATACCGGATGGTCGGGCGCTATCGCGAGCAGATCTGCGTCGCTCGCATCCGGCCCCACGCCACCGAAGAACTGCCCCACCTCCCACTTCCAGCGCTTCAGATAGGCCCGCAGCACAGGGACTTTGTCCTCGTCCGCGACCTCGGTGGCGGTGAACGCCCGCGCCCTGCGTCCGATCAGCAGCCGGCCGTGGCCGCTGGCGCGCAGGTTGCGGACCCACTGCGTCTGGCCGCGCGGCGCGACCAGGTAGTCGGCGCCGTCGATCGTCAGCAGGTTGACCGGAGTGCGCCGCGGCTGGCCGCTACTGCGCCCCGTCACCTCAAGCACCCGCGATCCATAGACGCCGATCCCCGCGCGTGTCAGCAACGCGATCAGGGGATTGAAGACCTGCTGGGTGAACCAGCCGGGACGCTGGTAATGGGCAGCCACGCCGTGGAGTCTCCCATTTCAGTGCGCAGCTGCGGCGGCGCGGCGACCGGCTTTCGGCGAGCCGTTGGCACTGGCCTTGCGCGTACGGCTGGCCTTGACCGGTAGCAGCGGCGCCAGAAAGCTGCCGGTATACGACGCGGGGACGGCTGCGACCTCCTCGGGGGTCCCGGCCGCGATCACCAGCCCGCCCTCGTCGCCGCCCTCGGGCCCAAGGTCGATCAGGCGATCGGACACCTTGATCACGTCGAGGTTGTGCTCGATTACGATCACCGTGTTGCCGGCGTCGACGAGCCGCTGCAGGACCTCGAGCAGCCGCTGGATGTCGGCGAAGTGCAGCCCGGTCGTCGGCTCGTCGAGGATGTACATCGTCGCCCCGGTCGCAACCTTGCTCAGCTCGGCGGCGAGCTTGACCCGCTGCGCCTCGCCCCCCGAGAGCGTCGTCGCGGGCTGACCGAGCCGCATGTACCCCAGCCCGACGTCGACCAGCGCTTCGATCCGTCGCCGGATCTTGGGGATGTGGGCGAAGAACTGGAGCGCGTCCTCGATCGGCATCTCGAGCACGTCGGCGATCGTCCTGCCCTTGAAGCGGACCTCGAGCGTCTCGCGGTTGTAGCGCTTTCCGTGGCACTGCTCGCACGGGACGTAGACGTCGGGCAGGAAGTGCATCTCGATCTTGATCTGACCGTCGCCTCGGCACACCTCGCAGCGCCCCCCCTTGACGTTGAACGAGAAGCGGCCCGGCTTGTAGCCCCGCGCGCGGGCCTCCTGGGTCTTCGAGAACAGCTCACGGATCTGGTCGAACAGGCCGATGTAGGTAGCCGGGTTGGAGCGCGGCGTGCGCCCGATCGGCGACTGGTCGACCGAGATGATCTTGTCGAGCTGCTCGAGCCCGGTGATCCGCCGGTGAGCGCCGGCACGCTGGCGCGTCCGGTGCAGGTGGTTGGCGACCGCCTTGAGCAGCACGTCGTTGACGAGCGTCGACTTCCCAGAGCCCGACACGCCGGTCACGCAGCACAGCACCCCGAGCGGCACCTTGACGTCGATCTCGCGCAGGTTGTGCTGGGCCACGCCCTCGATCGAGATGTAGCCACTCGGCTTGCGGCGCCTGCGTGGCGTCTCGATCACGCGCGTGCCGGCGAGGAACTGGCCGGTGAGCGATTCCTCGACCGCCGCGACCTCGAGCGCCGTGCCCTGCGCGACGACGTAGCCACCATCCTCACCGGCACCCGGTCCCATGTCGACCAGGTGATCCGCGGCGCGCATCGTGCCCTCGTCGTGCTCGACGACCATGACCGTGTTGCCGAGGTCACGCAGCCGCTCGAGCGTCGCGATCAGCCTCTCGTTGTCACGCTGGTGAAGGCCGATCGACGGCTCGTCGAGGATGTAAAGCACGCCGACGAGCGACGACCCGATCTGGGTCGCGAGCCGGATCCGCTGTGCCTCGCCGCCCGAAAGGGTCGCGGCCGCCCGCTCGAGCGACAGGTAGCCGACCCCGACGTTGTCAAGGAACTGCAGTCGCTCGTCGATCTCGCGCAGCACGAGCCGCGCGATCCGGCGGTCGTGCTCGGTCAGTTCAAGGTCGCGGACCCAGTCGAGTGCGCGCCGCGCCGACAGCTCGGCGAACTCGTGGATCGGCGTCTCGTTGATCAGGACCGCGCGCGACTCCGGCCGCAGCCGCGCTCCGCTGCACTCCGGGCACGGCCGCAGCGTCATGTACTCCTCGATCTTCTCGCGCGAGAAATCGGAGTCGGTCTCGCGGTAGCGTCGCTCGAGGTTGGGGACGATCCCCTCGAAACGGGTCGCGTACGAGCGGCGCCGGCCGAAGCGGTTGCGATACGACACCTGAAGGCGATCGCCCCCGGTCCCGTACAGGAAGAAGTTCTGGGCCTCCTCCGGTAGGTCCTGCCAGGCGGTGTCGAGGTCGACGTCGTAGCGCTCGGCGATCGCCTGCGTCAGCTGGTCGTAGTAGCTCGACGCGCTCACCGCCCATGGCGCGATCGCACCCTCGCCGATCGACAGCGTCGGATCGGGGACCACCAGATCGGGGTCAATCTCCATCTGAGATCCGAGCCCCGTGCACCGCGGGCAGGCGCCGTGCGGGGAGTTGAACGAGAAGATCCGTGGCTCCAGCTCCACCAGGCTCGGCCCGTGGACGGGGCACGCGAAGCGCTCCGAGAACGTCAGCGTCCGCCCGCGCTTGCGGCCAGCTCGGCTTCCAGCCTCGCCTTGTTTGGCCGCGCGCGAGTTGTCCGGCTCGTCGACGTGCTCGATCTCGACCAGACCGTCGGCGAGCGCGACCGCCGTCTCGATCGAGTCGGCCAGCCGCTTGCGCAGCTCGTCCTTCATCACCAGCCGGTCGACGACGACCGCGATGTCGTGCTTGTACTTCTTGTCGAGCACGATCTCCTCATCGAGCCGGCGCAGCTCGCCGTCGACCTTGACGCGCCCGAAGCCCTCGGCCCGCAGCTCCTCGAACTGCTTGCCGTACTCGCCCTTGCGGCCACGGACGATCGGCGCCAGGACCATGAAGCGGGTGCCCTCCGGCAGCTCCATCACCTGGTCGATGATCTGCTCGGCCGACTGGCCGCTGATCGGGCGGCCACAGATGTGGCAATGGGGATGGCCGATCCGCGACCAGAGCAGCCGCAGGTAGTCGTAGATCTCGGTCACCGTGCCGACCGTCGAGCGCGGGTTGCGCGAGGTGGTCTTCTGGTCGATCGAGATCGCCGGCGACAGCCCTTCGATCGAGTCGACGTCGGGCTTGTCCATCTGCCCGAGGAACTGGCGGGCGTACGCCGACAGCGATTCGACGTACCGTCGCTGGCCCTCGGCGTAGATCGTGTCGAACGCGAGCGACGACTTTCCTGACCCCGAAAGCCCTGTGATGACGGTCAGCGAATCCCTCGGGATCGCGACGGTCACATCCTTGAGATTGTGCTCCCGGGCGCCCGAGACAACGATCTGATCCACTGCGAGCGAGTCTAGTAGATCGAACAGACGTTCCCCTGCCGCGCGCGGCGCAGTTCTCTACAGTTGCCCGCAATGAGCGAGGAACCGTTCGAGCACAGCACGCCGCCTGGCGACAGCCAGCCCGCGCCCGCGCAGAGCGCGCCCGGACCGGTCCCGCACCCGACCGGGATCAGAGCATCCGACGCCGAGCGCGAGCAGCTGATCTCGGAGCTCAACGAGCACATGGTCGACGGGCGTATCGGCACCGAAGAGCTCGAGGAGCGGACGCAGGCCGCCTACGCCGCGCGGACGACCGCCGAGCTCGACGCGCTGCGCCACGACCTGCCACCGACGGCGCGTCAGGTCGCGCGGTACCAGAAGCAGCGCCGCGCCCACCTGACGCGGCGGATGATCCAGGAGACCGGAGGCCTCGGCACGGTGTTCGTGATCGGGACTGCGATCTGGATCTCGGACGGCGCCAGCGGCCAGTTCTGGCCCATCTGGGTGCTGCTCATCCTCGTCTTAAGCGTCGCGCGCAACGCGTGGGGGCTATATGGCCCGGCGCCCGACCTCGACGCGGTCGAGCGCGACCTGGATCGCCGGCGCAACGAGCAGCGCTCCAGGAGGCGCAGCCACCCTCATCAGTGACGCAGCACCTCAGCCGTCGACGCTCGCATAGACCTCGTCGAGCAGCCGGTCGCGATCGGCGAGCTGGAAGTTCTCGTCGAGGTACTTCGCAGTCTCGTCGCGCGATGAACCATCGAGCGCCATGTTGAGCGCGATCAGGCGCGCGGCCTCGTTCTCGTCGGCGGTGCCGGCCGGGACGGCTGCGGCAGTCTCGACGGCAGGCGGGTGCTCCGGGGCCGGCGGCTGCTGCAAAGCCGGCGCATGCTCCGGGGCCGGCGGCGTAGCAATCTGCGGGGTGGGCGCGGGCGCCAGCTCGACGGCGGCCGTCTCGGGCTCGGTGTCCGCCGGATCCGGGTAGACACGCGCCTCGGTCCGCAGCTGCGGCTCGGCTCCGGAGCTGCGCGCGGCGCCCGGCAGCGAGCCGACCAGCGCCTCGAGCTCCCGGCGGCTCTCGTCGAGTCGCTGGCTGAGCGCCGCGGCCAGCTCCGAGAGCCTGCCGGCGCCCTCGCGCGCGTGGCGTGCCGCCTGCTCGGCCTCCTGCCGGGTCGCCTGTGCGGCATCGTCGGCCTCGCGCTGGATCTGCGCGGCGCTCGTCTCCGCGGCCGCGACGATCGCCCGGACCCGCTCGCTGGCCGACGAAGCGAGCGTCAGGTGCTCGAACTCGTCCGCGATCGTGGCCAGGTGGGCATCGACCGCGGCCTTGTCGTATCCCTGACGCGTGGTCGGAAAGTCCTGCTTCTCGATGCTTTGCCGATCCAGCGCCACGGGCGCAGCGTAGCGGAAGCTTGGAACGCTTTACGTCACCCAGATGTCAAGCGTTCCGAGGTCCGGGTGTCGGCAGCGAATCGTCCACTACGGACGATTCCGTCGCAACGGCGCTCAGGAGACCTGGGCGTCACCGGCGGCGATCGCCTCGTCGAGATCGCGCTTCAGATCGCGGATCTCATCGCGCAGCTTGGCTGCGTACTCGAACCGGAGGTCCTCCGCCGCAGCCAGCATCTCCTCCTCGAGCTCGACGATCGCGCGCTCGATCTCAGCCGGGGCCATCGTGCCCTGCTTCGGCCGGCGCCGCCGGCGCGAGCGCGGGACCTTCGAGTCCGACTGCAGGAACTCGGCGATATCCGAGATCCCCTTGACGATCGTCTCGGGGGTGATCCCGTGCTCCGCGTTGTATGCGACCTGAATCTCCCGCCGCCGATCGGTCTCACTGATCGCGGCGCGCATCGCGGCGGTCTCCTTGTCGGCGTACATCAGCACCTTGCCTTCGACGTTGCGGGCCGCCCGCCCGATCGTCTGGATCAGCGAGGTCTCGCCCCGTAGGAAGCCCTCCTTGTCGGCGTCGAGGATCCCCACCAATGACACCTCCGGTAGGTCGAGTCCCTCGCGCAGCAGGTTGACGCCGACCAGCACGTCGTACTCGCCGAGCCGGAGCTCACGGATGATCTGGATCCGCTCGAGCGTGTCGATCTCCGAGTGCAGGTAGCGGACGCGGAAGCCCATCTCGAGCAGGTAGTCGGTCAGGTCCTCGGACATCTTCTTGGTCAGGGTCGTGACCAGGGTCCGTTCGTCGCGCTCTGACCGGGCACGGATTTCGTTCATCAGGTCGTCGATCTGGTTGCGCGTCTCGCGGACCTCGACGTCCGGGTCGACGATCCCGGTCGGACGCACGATCTGCTCGACGATCGCCGTCGAATGGGTCCGCTCGTACTCGCCCGGAGTCGCCGACACGAACACCATCTGCGGCGTGATCGAGAGGAACTCCTGGAACGTCTGCGGCCGGTTGTCGAGCGCGCTCGGGAGCCGGAAGCCGTAGTCGACCAGCGTCTGCTTGCGCGACCGGTCACCCTCGTACATGCCGCCGATCTGCGGCACTGTCTGATGCGACTCGTCGATGAAGCAGACGAAGTCGTCAGGGAAGTAGTCGAGCAGACAGTACGGCCGGTCGCCGGCCTCGCGCCCGTCGAGGATCCGCGAGTAGTTCTCGATCCCCGAGCAGAAGCCGAGCTCTCGCAGCATCTCCATGTCGTACTGGGTCCGCTGGCGCAGCCGGTGCGACTCGAGCAGCTTGCCCTGCTCCTCGAGCTCGGCGCAGCGGGCGTTGAGCTCGCGCCCAATCTCGGCGACCGCGTCCTCGATCATCCCCTCGCGCACGTTGTAGTGTGAGGCGGGCCAGATGCCGACGTGCTCGAGGTCGTCCTCGATCACCTCGCCGGTGACCGGGTCGAAGTGCTGCAGGTGCTCGACCTCGTCGCCGAACAGGACCACACGGAAGGCCGTCTCGGCGTACGCGGGAAAGATCTCCAGCGTCTCGCCGCGGACCCGGAAGGTCCCGCGCGACAGCGCCGTGTCGTTGCGGTTGTACTGGATCGAGACGAGCTTTCGCAGCAGGCCGTCACGGTCGATCATCTCGCCCTTGCTGAGCGTCTGCAGGTTCTCGTCGTAGGTCTGCGGCGAACCGAGGCCGAAGATGCAGGAGACGCTGGCGACGATCAGCACATCGCGGCGCGCGAACAGCGCCGCGGTCGCGGAGTGCCGAAGGCGGTCGATCTCCTGGTTGATCGCCGAGTCCTTCTCGATGTAGAGGTCCTTGCTCGGGACGTATGCCTCGGGCTGGTAGTAGTCGTAATAGGAGACGAAGTACTCGACCGCGTTGCGGGGGAAGTAGGTCCGAAACTCGTTGCAGAGCTGGGCCGCGAGCGTCTTGTTGTGGGCAATCACGAGCGCCGGCTTCTGCACCGCCTCGATCGTCGCGGCCATCGTCATCGTCTTGCCGGTACCGGTCGCCCCGAGTAGCGTCAGAGACGAATCACCGGCCTCGACTCCACGCGCCAGCGCGGCGATCGCGCCCGGCTGGTCAGCGGTCGGGCTGTAGGCGGCGTCTAGCTCGAACTTAGGCATTACTAGGACACTTCAACATCTCGCGACCGCCGGACGACTCCGGGGCGCGTGACCCGAGACGACGATGCGACAGTTCTCCAAAGCCCACCTCGCGGCGCTAGCGGTGCTGGTCGTGGCGTCCGTCGCGTCCGTCTGGCTCCCGCGCCGCTACCCGGGCAGGTGGGTGACGATCTACGCGCGTGCCCTGGCGCTGCTGATCCTCGCGGGCTGGGCGGGTGAGTACGTCGTCGACGCGCTGAACGGGAGCTGGTCCGTCAAGTACACGCTCCCGCTCCAGCTCACCGACGTCGTCTCGTTGGCCGCGATCGTCGCACTCTGGACTCGGCGGCAGCTGGCGATCGAGCTCGTCTACTTCTGGTCGCTGACCGCGTCGCTGCAGGCGACGCTCACGCCGGACCTCGCGCAGACGTTCCCGAGCATCTACTACTTCACCTACTTCAGCTACCACATCGGAGCGCTCACGGCCGCAATGCTGCTCGTCTTCGGTTGCGGGATCTACCCCCGCCCGCGCGCGGCCTGGCGGGTGTTCGTGCTCACGCTTGGGTGGGCGGCTGTCGCCGGTCTGGGCGATGTGCTGACCGGCGGCAACTACATGTATCTGCGCGCCAAGCCGGCCCACAACTCGCTGTTGAACGTAATGGGACCATGGCCGTGGTACATCGTCTCGACGGTGGTCCTGGGCCTGCTGATGCTGCTTGCGCTGCAGTGGCTCGCGGACGCCGTGCGCCGCTCTGAGACCGCGTCGCCCGGGGTGCTCGAGGCTCAGCCGTAGCCCAGCTGGCTGGCGTAGGTGTGGCGGTAGTCCTGCTGCGCGGACAGCACCCGCTGGACGTACGCCCGCGTCTCGGGGAACGGGATCTGCGAGATCTGCAACGTCTGGCCACGCGCGCGGGCCGCCGCCACCCAGCCGTCGACGTTCGTCTCGCCACCGTTGTAGGCCGCGAGCGCCTCCACCTTGCTGCCGTCGTACTCGTTGAGCAGATACCGCAGGTAGTAGCTGCCGTATGCGATGTTCACAGCCGGTGTGTTGAGATCGGAGATCTGGAACGTCTTCGCCCCTGAGCGCCGGGCGAGGAACTCGGCGGTCTGCGGGAGGATCTGCATCAGCCCGATCGCGCCGGCAGACGACGTGCGGGCGTCGAATTTGGTCTCGGCGTAGATGACGGCCGCGATGAACGCCGGGTCGAGGTGCTTCTCGGCCGCCTGTTGGCGGATCACGTCCTGGTACTGGAGTGGGAGCCCGAACTCATTGACGGCCTTGCGCGCGAGCGGCAGCAGCGCGACCGTCGCACCGGCGACGACCAGCACCGCGATGATGAACACGAACGAGCGGCGCCGGCGCGCGGCGACCCTGCGCCGCGACGCGGCCGAACGTGACCCTGACCGGCCGCGAGAAGCAGTAGCGGTCCGGGCGCTCATTGGTGCAGCATGTCAAGGATTGCCGACAGGTTGTGCTCGAGTTCGGCCACGCTGCCGTCGTTGACGACCGTGTAAGTCGCTCGCTCCGACTTTTGCGTCTGGCTCAGCTGGCGCGCGGCGCGCTGATCGAGCGCCTCGTGGCCGCGGGCCGAGGCGCGCCGCTCGCGGATCTGCTCGTCGGCGATCACCGCGATCGTCGCGTCGAACGCTCCGTCCATCTCTGACTCGAACAGCAGCGGCACCTCGACAACCGCCGCTCGCGGGGCCGGTGTGCGGTTGTCGACCTCAACGCGCCAGGCGACCATCCGCTCCCCGACCCGCGGCCACAGCAGCTGCTCGAGCCATCCGCGCTGCTCGGCAGACGCAAACGCCGCGCGCGCAAGCTCGCCGCGGTCGATCGCGCCATCGCGCACCACCGCTGGGCCGAAATGCTCTACGACCGCGCCGCGAACGTCAGCGCTCTCGTACAGATCGTGAACGACCGCGTCGGTCGACAGGCATGCCGCGCCCAGTCGCTCCAGCGCGTCAAGCGCCGTCGATTTGCCGGCACCGATACCGCCCGTCAACCCGATGAACGGAATCACGGCCCCGAGGACTCGGGAGCGTCAGGCCGACGGGGCGTCCGACTGCTGCTCTACGTCGGCGCCGGCGCCGTTGATGCTTGTGGGCGGCTCGGTCTGATCGGCGTCGGGCGCCGATGCGTCGGGCTCTGCGGCCTCGGCCTTGGCAGCCTCGGGCTCCGCAGCCTCGGGCGCAGCCGCCTCGGGCTCCGCAACCTCGGGCGCAGCGGCCTCGGGCGCAGCCGCCTCGGGGTCCGCAACCTCGGGCTCAGCGGCAGCCTCCGCCTCGGGCTCTGCCTCGACGTCGACAGCCGCGGGCTCGGTGCCCGAGAACGACTCGACGTCGACAGGCGCAGGCTCGGTGCCCGAGAACACATCCTCGGACAGCCCCAGCTCGGGCACGTCGTCGAGCGTGCCGAGGTCGGACTCGGACGGCGGCTGGATCGGCCGCACCGGCAGCACCTGGCCCTCGACCCGTTTGATCGACAGCGACAGCCGTCGGCGCTCGGAATCGATCTCGAGGATCTTGACGCGCACCGGGTCGCCCGGCTGGATGATCTCGCGCGGGTTGTCGACGTGGTGCTGGGCGAGCTCTGAGATGTGGACCAGGCCCTCGACGCCGTCGAGAATCTCGACGAACGCGCCGAACGTGACGACCTTGGTGACCGTGCCCTCGAGCTCATCGCCGATGTTGTAGGTGTCGACGACCCGCTGCCACGGATCCTCCTGGGTCTGCTTGAGACCGAGCGAGATCCGCTGGCGTTGACGATCGATGTCGAGCACCTTGACGCTGACCACGTCGCCGATGTTGAGGATCTCCGAAGGATGGTTGACGTGCGACCACGAGAGCTCGGAGATGTGGATCAGGCCGTCGATGCCGTCGAGGTCGACGAACGCACCGAAGTCGACGATGTTTGAGATCGTGCCTTCGACAACCTGACTCGGCTGGAGCCGGTCGAGGATGCGTTCGCGGTCCTCCTTACGCTGCTCCTCGAGCACCGCGCGGCGCGACAGCACGACGTTGTTGCGCGAGCGGTTTAGCTCGATCACCTTGCACTCGATCGTCTGCCCCATGTACTCGTCGAGGTTCGGGACACGGCGGATGTCGACCAACGATGCGGGCAGGAAGCCGCGCACACCGAGGTCGATTATCAGGCCGCCCTTGACGACCTCGATGACGGCGCCTTGGACCGGCTCGCCGGACTCGGCGGCGGCCTCGATCCGGCGCCAGGCCTTCTCGAACCGCGCGCGCTTCTTGGACAGGATCAGCCGTCCGTCCTGGTCCTCCTTGGTGAGGACCAGCGCGTCGACCTCCTCGCCGAGCGAAACCTCGTCCGACGGATCGACCGACTTGCGGATCGACAGCTCGCCGACCGGAATGACGCCCTCGGACTTGTAGCCGATGTCTACGAGGACTTCGTCGTTATCAATCCGGACGACGTGGCCGGTGACGACATCGCCTTCCTGGAAGGGGTGCAGCGTGGCGTCGTAGTTGGGAACGATCTGGCCGTCGATCTCGAGCAGGAGGCCGTTGGAACCTTCGACGATCTTCGCATTCGACTGGTCGGGGCCAGGTATCAGAGTTGTGGTTGAGGACATGGACTATCGGAGGATAGCGGCGATCGGCCGTCCCTATCATCCGGCGGCGATGCCGACACGAGCCACCAAGCGCGGCGCGGCGCGGACGACGCTGCGGCGCGACTGCGAAGTCCTGATCTGCGGGGCGAGCTTCGCCGGTCTCACCGTGGCTCGCGAGCTCGCCGATAGCGGCGCCGACGTGCTGGTCATCGACCGCTACGAGATCGGCGAGCGCCAGACCTCGGCCTGCGGGATTCCGACCACCTGGCTGTCGGCGATGCGCCTGCAAGATGCGCTACAGCAGACGTTTGGCGAGCTCGTGCTCCATACCCCGTACACGACCGTTCGCTACGACCTGCCGTGGACTTTCTCGACCTTCGACTACCGGACCCTGTGCGCGCTGCTGGCCGAGAAGGGCCAGTTCGAGTTCGAGACCGCGAAGGTGGAGCGGCGTCAGCACAACACGGTGATCACCGACCGCGGAGAGCTGACCGCGCCGCTGATCGTCGATGCGCTCGGGTGGCGGCGAGTCCTCGGTGCGGGCGGCAACGTGCAGCCGCCCGAGGCGCTGCTGTCGCGCGGGCTCGAGGTGCATCCGTTCGGCTCCGGGCGCGATCTCGAGGTCTGGATCGACCGGGGCTACGTGCCCGCCGGCTACGGTTGGAGCTTCCCGGCCGGCGGCGAGCTGCGGATCGGCGTCGGCTCGTTTGACCCGCGGTTCCACGTCCGTGAGCCGACCGTCAGGCTCGCAGCTCACCTCAACGCGGAGCAGGTCCGCTATCAGGGCAACTGGATCCCGCACGCGCTGCGCCCTGCGACTGAGGACGGCGTCTTCTTCGCCGGCGACTCGGCCGGGCACTGCCTGCCGCTGACCGCCGAGGGGATCAGGACGGCGCTTTACTTCGGGATCGCCTGCGGCCGCGAGCTGCGACGGGTGATCGCCGGCGAGCAGACGCGCGAACAGGCGCTCGCCCGCTACCACGCCTTCTCGGCCGAGCACGAGTTCGCCTACGCGTGGCTGCTGCGCTGCCAGCGGTTGGTGCCCCGGGTTGCGCCGCGGGTGCTGGCGCCGGCCCTGCAGGCGATGGGCACCAAGCGGTTCGTCGACTGGTCGTTCAACCACTACCTCGACATCGCGCACCCGGACTTCGTGTTCTCCGGGGATTCGCCGAGCCGGGCGCCGGCGCGCGTCACGGCGCACGCGGCGTAGGATCACGCAGGCGATGTGGAGCGATCTGCGTAGTCAGCTGACCGGTAAGCGACTGCTGCGGCTGGTGCTGATCGTGCTCGCGATCGGGATCGCGACCGTGCTGGCGCTCGGAAACAACCTCGGCTATGCGAAGGCATTGAGGCCCGCCGCGCAGGGTCGAGCGGCGCTCACCACGTCACTTCGCAGATAGCCAGTCGGCGCCGATGCCGGCCTCGACCGCAAGCGGTGGGTCGAGCTCGTAGGCGCCCGCCATCTCGCGGATCGCAATCTGCTTGACCTGCTCAGCCTCGGCCTCCGGGCCCTCGAACAGCAGCTCGTCGTGGATCTGGAGGACAAGCTTTGATGCGAGGCCGGCGTCCTTGAGCGCCTCGTCGCAGCGGACCATCGCGACCTTCATGATGTCGGCCGCCGTCCCCTGGATCACCATGTTGACCGCGAACCGCTCGCCCTGCTTGCGCAGGTCCCAGCGCCGGGCGCGGAGCTCCGGCACCTGGCGCCGGCGCCCGAACAGGGTCGACACGTAGCCCGCCTCGGTCCCCTGCTCGATCGTCTGCTCGATGAACCGGCCGACGGCCGGGAAGCCGGCCAGGTAGCGCTGGATGAACTCGTCGGCCTCCTCCTGCGCTATGTCAAGCCGGTCTGCCATCCCGTATGCCGATAGGCCGTAGACGATCCCATAGTTGATCATCTTCGACTTCGAGCGCATGCCTGGGTCGATCTGGTCCGGCGTAACGCCGAACACCCGGCAGGCGGTCGCGGTGTGGACGTCCTCGCCGCGGCGGAAGATCTCCTTCAGCACCTCCTCGCCGGCGATGTGGGCCAGCAGCCGCAGCTCGACCTGCGAGTAGTCAGCCGACACGAGCAGGTTCCCGTGCTCGGCGATAAAGCAGGCGCGGATCTCGCGCCCGAGCTCAGTCCGGATCGGGATGTTCTGGAGGTTCGGGTTGTTCGACGACAGCCGGCCTGTGGTTGCGGCGGTCTGGTTGAAGGTCGTGTGCAGCCGGCTGTTTGAGTCGACCACCAGTGGCAGCGCATCGAGATACGTCTGGGCGAGCTTGACCAGCTCGCGCCAGCGCTCGATCTTGGGGATCATCGGGTGCTCGTCGCGGATCGCCTGCAGCACCCGCGCGTCGGTCGAGTAGCCGGTCTTCCCGCGCCGCTTGCGCGACAGCCCGAGCTTTCCGAACAGCACCTCTTCCAGCTGCTTGGGCGAGCCGAGCGTGAACTCCTCGCCGGCGAGCTCGAAGATCTCTGACTCGAGCGCGTCGGCCTCGGTCTTGACGCGCGCCGAGATCTCGGCCAGGCGCTCGGTGTCGAGCTTGACCCCAGCAAGCTCCATGTCGCGCAGGATCCGGACGATCGGCAGCTCGACGTTCTCCAGCAGCTCAGTCAGTCCGCGCCCGCGGATCTCCTCGCGCTGCCAGGCGGCGAGCGCCTGGACCAGCTGGGCGTCGCGCCCGGCCTCGTCGTCGACGTCGCTCGCCAGCCCGCGTTCCTCGCACAGCTCGCGGAACGGGTAGCCGCGGCGCGCCGGCTCGAGCAGGTAGGCGGCGACCTCGGTGTCGTGGGCCAGCACCTCGGGAACCTGCCCCAGCGACTTGGCGTCGTGGGCGATCGCGGGGCGCTCGCCGAGGGCGGCGACGAGGTCATCCGGCCGCCTACAGGTGCCGGTCAGCACCTGGTTGTCGGCGCAGACGCCGAACCGCCACTCGGGGTTGTCGCCGAACAGCGCCCCCTCAGGCGTCTCGGGAGGGCGGACCGCGACCGACACCTCCGTCTGCCCAAGGCGCGACACATCATTCACGGACCCGCGCCTGACGTTGGCCGACAGCGACCGCTCGGTGACCGGCGCCGGCGCCGCCACGTCGGCCGAGCCGAGCGCCTCCTCCAGCCGCCGCAGCGGCTCACGCAACTCATATTCGCGGAACACGTCGCGCAGCCGCGAACGGTCGGGGGGCGAGGAGACGAACTCGTTGATGTCGAGGTCGAGCGGGATGTCGCGCTTGGCGGTCGCCAGCTGCTTGGACATCCGCGCGTCGTCGGCGTGCTCGAGCAGGTTCTGCTTGCGCTTGGCGCCGCTGATCTCGTCGACTGACTCGAGCACGTGCTCGAGCGACCCGAAGCGCTGCAGCAGGTCGGCGGCGGTCTTGTCGCCGATCCCGGGGACGCCCGGGATGTTGTCGCTCGTGTCGCCCTTGAGGCCGATGAAGTCGGGGACCAGCTCCGGTGGGATCCCGTAGCGGTCGATCACGCCGTCACGGTCGTAGACGCGCGTGTCGGTGATCCCGCGCGAGGTGGTCATGATCTTGACCTTGTCGTCGACCAGCTGGTAGGCGTCGCGGTCGCCGGTCACGACCATCACCTCGACCGGCGGCTCCGAGGACTTCGCGCGCTCGGCGATCGAGGCGATCACGTCATCGGCCTCGTAGCCGTCGACCTGCAGGTTGCGGTACCCGAAGGCGTCGACGAGCGGCTCCAGCGCGGGCCACTGCTCCTTGAGCAGGTCGGGCCGGCTGGTGCGCTGCGCCTTGTACTCGGAGTAGACCTCCTTGCGGCCCGATGAACCGGCGTCCCAGACGACGACCGTCGCCTTGGGCCCGTAGTCGGTGAGGATCTTGACCAGCATCGAGGCGAAGCCGAAGATCGCGTTGGTCGGCACCCCGGTCGAGGTCGCGATCGACTCTGGCAGCGCGAAGAACGCGCGGTAGGCGAGGCTGTTGCCGTCGATCAGAAAGAGCTCGTCAGACATCCTGATCTGAGCCTATCTAGCGGTGCGGTGGTTTCCGGCGTTGGCCGCGGGCATAAGATGGCGCGCGGTATGACCGGTACCCCAAGCGCCCAGTACAGCCTCACGCTGCGGGTGGAGATCGACCATCTGCCGGGGATGCTGGGCAAGGTCGCGAGCGCGATCGGCGCGGCGGGCGCGACGATCGGCGCTGTCGACCTGGTCGGCGTCGACGCGGGGCACACGATCCGCGACATCACGGTCGAGACCAGCGACGCGGCCGATTGGCCGCGCCTGACCGCGGCGGTGAACGCGGTTGAGGGGGCGCGGGTGCTCGACACCACCGACCGCACGTTCATGCTCCACATCGGCGGCAAGATCGAGGTCCGCAACAAGAGCCCGCTGAAGACGCGCGACGACCTCTCGATGGCCTACACGCCGGGCGTCGCGCGGGTCTGCGAGGCGATCCACGAGGACCCCGACAAGGCGTTTCAGTACACGATCAAGCGCAACACGGTCGCGGTCGTGTCCGACGGCACGGCGGTCCTCGGGCTCGGCGACATCGGGCCACGGGCGGCGATGCCGGTGATGGAGGGCAAGGCGATGCTGTTCAAGGAGTTCGCCGGCGTCGACGGGTTCCCGATCTGCCTCGACACCACGGACCCGGACGAGATCGTCGCCGCCGTCAAGGCAATCGCGCCGGGATTCGGCGGCATCAACCTCGAGGACATCTCGGCGCCGCGCTGCTTCGAGATCGAGTCGCGGCTGAAGCTCGAGCTCGACATCCCGGTGTTCCACGATGACCAGCACGGTACGGCGGTTGTGGTGCTGGCGGCGCTTTTGAACGCGCTCACGCTGACCGGGCAGCGGATCGGCGACATCCGGGTCGTGATCGTCGGGCTCGGCGCCGCCGGGGTGGCGGTCACGCAGATCCTGCTCGAGGCGGGCGTCCACCACATCATCTGCTGTGACTCGCGAGGGGCGGTCCACGTCGAGCGCCCCGATTACCTGGACAGGACGATGGGCGCGGTGAAACGCCGGCTCGCGGAGCGCACGAACGCCGACCACCGCGACGGCATGCCGGCCGACGTGATCGAGGGCGCCGACCTGCTGATCGGTCTGTCGGGTGCCCGCGTGCTGCCCGCCGCCGTGCTGGCGAAGATGAACCCGGACCCGATCGTGTTCGCGATGGCCAACCCGACGCCCGAGGTGTCCCCGGAGGAGGCGCTGCCGTACGTACGGATCCTCGCCACCGGGCGCTCTGACTATCCCAACCAGATCAACAACGTTCTCTGTTTCCCGGGCATCTTCCGGGGCGCGCTTGACGCGCGCGCCACAGAGATCACGGAGACGATGAAGACCGCCGCCGCACGGGCGATCGCCGACATCGTGCCGGGCGAGGAGTTGCGCGAGGACTACATCGTCCCGTCGGTGTTCAACCGCGAGGTCGCGGTTGCGGTTGCGGCGGCGGTGGCGGATGAGGCGCGCGAGAGTGGCACGGGCTCGGGGGCTGCGGAGCTTGGGTTCGGGTCGACCGAAGAGATGAGGATCGTGGGCACGTAAAACGGCGGCTCTGGGGCCACGGGTGATCCGGATCAGCTGGGGCCGGCTGGAGCGCGAGCCGTGCGCGGTCGTGGCGATCGTTGCCCGCGCGCTTACAACTAGCCGCGCACAGCCTTCCAGAACGTCAAGCGGCCGTCGACGATCCGCCACACCCCGTACTCGTCGAGGCTCGTGTCACCGTTGGAGTCGATGCTGTAGGTCCCCAGCACGCTGTGCCGGTCGCGGGTCGCAAACAGCGCCGACAGGACCTTCGTGCGGACGGCCTCCTCGGTCCCCTTGTCAGTCGCGCGCGAGATCGCATCGAGCATCAGGCTCATCGCCTCGTAGCCGAAGATCGCGTATGGCTGCGGGGTGCCGTAGCGCCGCTGATAGAGGACGAAGAACCTCCGGCCCGCGGGCGGGTATGACCCGGGCGACAGCGTCGCGACCGTCAGCACCACGCGCGGGTCGAGCGTCAGCGGGATGCCGCCGTCGGCCGGGTCTACGTAGGTGCTCTCGGCGAGCCCCGCGGAGCCGAAGATCAGCGCGTCCGGGAGCGCCGCCGCCAGCTGGCGCGTGATCAGCACGGCATTGTTCTGCGTGACGGCACCCAGCATCACGCAGTTGGCGCCGGACTGCGCGATTCCGGCGGCGAGCGATGTGTAGCTGCTCGCGCGGGGGTCGTACTCCTGGGCGCCGACGATATCCAGCCCGGCGGACTTGGCCGCTACCTGGAAGCTCTGCGCGATGTCACGGCCGTCGAACTCGTCGTCATCGAGCACATAGGTCTTGGTGCAGCCCATGCTGCGCTGCACCTGAGCCTGGACCGCCGCCTGCACGGCATCGTTGGGAACCACGCGGACGAACGTCCGGCGCCCGGTCGGGTAGTACTTGTCGGGCTCGCCGGGCGATACTTCCGGACCACCCTCGGTCAGGCCGATGGCGGTGCTCGAGGGGCTTATCTGGGGGATCTCGGCGCGGTTGAGCAGCGGGATCGAGACCGCGCTCGCGCCCGAGTCGAAGTCTCCGATGTAGCCGATCATCGTCTTGTCGAGCATCGCCTCGTGCACGTCGGCGGTCGTCTGCCCGGGGTCCCAGGTGCCGGTCTTTGCGAGCGCGTCGTCGAGCGGCCGAAGCACGATCCGGTAACCGCCGATTCGTCCGTGAACCGAGTCCAGCGCGAGCTGTGCTCCGTGCAGGACGGCCTCGCCGCTTACGGCCGACGCGCCGTTGAGCGGAACGCTGACGTACACCGTGAGCCGTCCGCCCTCGATCTCGTTGTGAGCCACAGCGTCGCTCCCGCAGCCAGCGAGCGCCGCCGCGGCGGCGGCAAGCACGATCGCGAGGCTTGCAAGACGCGGGGCGATCACCCTTGTAACTGGACAAACTTGAACGGAACAAGCGCGCCGCCCCTGACATGGGCGAAGATGAACGGCGCGATCGTCGGGTCGCCGCCAACGATCTTGTAGGTACCGATCGCGGAGCTGCCGACCTTCAGAGAGCGGAAGTCCGACACCACGGTGGCTCGGTCGTCGGCCTCAGCGCCGGCCTCGTCGAGGACCGCCAGCAGTGCCGACATCGCCTCATAGCCGAACACCGCCTGCGGGAAAGGGTCGTGACCGAACGAGCTCTTGAAGTCAGACACGAACGTCCGCCCTTCGGACGGCAGATCACGCGGCAGAAAGCCTGGCGACGAGACGTACAGCTGCTGCTGCGCGCCCGGGCTCAGCCCGGCGACGAACGAGTTGTTGTAGAGCCCGGAGGGCGCGAACAGCTTCGCGCTCGGGTTCCTGGACGCAACCCCGTCCAGCGCACGGGTGGCGACCGCGCGTGCGGTGGGACTGACGATGCTGCCGCCGTAGAACGCGCCATCGGCGGCGGCGGCGCCAGATACGAGCGTGATCCCGGCCGCCTTGGCGTCGTGCGCGACCTCCTGCGTCACCGCGGCACCGTACTGAGAGCCGTCATCGGCGAGATAGAGCCTCGAGACACCCTCGGACTGCATCTCGGAAGCGAGCGCCCTGGCCTCGCTGGCGGTGTTCGGCACGACGCGGGCGAACGTCTCCTTGTAGGTGGAATGCGCGGGGTAGAACGAGGTCGGCGAGCTCGAGACCGGCGGGACCGGCTGGGTCAAATAGACAGCCGTGTCGGCGGGGCTGACCACGAGCAGGCCCTGCTGGTTGGTGATCTCGACCGGTATCTGAGAGGTCCCGGGCTGCAACTCGCCGAGGTAGGCGATCGCGGTCGGGTCCTCGATCGCTTTCCGCGCGTTGTCAGACAGCTCGTGTCCGTCGAGCTTGACGAGCTTGAGCGCGTACCTGCCGGCCTTGCCGCCGGCCTGCGCCAGCGCAAGTTGCTCGGCATCGAGCATGTCGGCGGCCGGCTGGCCGCCCGACCCGGACGGCGGCTGGCTGGCGTACACGGTCAGCGTGTTGCCCTTGACGACAATCGGCGAACTGCCCGCGGTCGCACTGCTCGAGCAGCCCGCGAGAGCGAGCGCCGCCGCGCCAGCGCACAGCCAGACCCCATGCGTCCTCGCCAGCAACCAGCTTCGCATCTGGTTCCCGAGTTAGTCCCGCCGGCCGGGCAGGAGCGGAAGCAGGTTCCGGACGCCGATCGCGATCAGCACGAGCACGATCGTGATCAGGAAGCCGTCGAGTCCGCTGACGTTCAGCGACCAGATGACGATCCAGATGCAGAGACCGGCTGTGGCGGTGAGAATTAGGCCCATCGCCGCGAGATCTTACTTCGCGGACAGCGCCGCCGCGAAAGCACTCACCAGCTCTGAGACCGCCGCTGCCGGGTCCGAACTCTCACCCGCGGCGCGCACGAGCCGGCTCCCAACGATCACGCCGTCGGCGCCGGCGGCCGCCGCTGCGGCCGCCTGCTCAGGCGTCCCGATCCCGAAGCCGACCGCCACGGGAACATCGCTGTGGGCGCGGGCGCGGGCGATGATCGCGCCCAGCCCGTCGTCGATCCCGGCGCGTTCGCCGGTCGTGCCGGTGACGCTGACCGTGTACACGAACCCGCGCGCAGCCGCTCCGATCCGAGCCAGCCGCTCGTCGGGAGTGGTCGGCGCGATCAGCGGCACCAGCGCCAGCCGGCGATGGTCGCAGCCAACGCGGACTTCGTCTGACTCCTCGAGCGGCAGATCGGGGACGATCAGGCCGCTGACGCCTGCCCGCACGAGCTCGTCAAGAAACCGCTCGAGTCCGCGCGCGAGGATCACGTTCGCGTAGCACATGACGATCACCGGCACATGCGGGGCGATCGTGCGCGCGACCTCGAGTACGGCGGGCAACGTCGCCCCAGCGTCGAGCGCCGCCGTCGCTGCCGCGTGGATCACCGGGCCGTCGGCGAGCGGGTCCGAGAACGGGACGCCGAGCTCGACCAGATCCGCGCCCGCGCGCGCGTACGCGAGCCCGATCTCCTCCGAGGCGGCGATCGATGGATAGCCGCCCATCAGATACGGCATCAAGGCCGCGCTGCGGCCATTCGCGCGGGCGCGCTCGAATGCCTCGGAGATCTGCTCGCTACCGCTCACAGCCGCGCGAGCACCTCGGCGAGGTCCTTGTCGCCGCGTCCCGACAGGCATACGAGGTCGAGCTCGCTGCCCGGGTTGTCGAGTACCCAGGCGATCGCGTGCGCGCTCTCGAGCGCTGGAATGATGCCCTCGAGCCGTGCCGTCAGCGCGAACGCCTGCAGCGCCTGATCGTCGGTGATCGCGAAGTAGTTGGCGCGCCCCTGGTCGCGCAGCCAGGCGTGCTCGGGGCCGCTGCCCGGGTAGTCGAGCCCGGCCGAGATCGAGTGCGCCTCGAGGATCTGCCCGTCCTCGTTCTGCATGATCGCCGAGTACGCGCCGTGCAGGACTCCGGGCAGCCCAGCCGCGGTCAGCGGCGCGCCGTGACGCCCGGTCTCGATCCCCTCCCCCGCCGCTTCGACGCCGATCAGCTCGACCTCCGGGTCATCGACGAACGGGATGAAGATGCCGATCGAGTTCGAGCCGCCGCCAACACAGGCAACGACCCGCTGCGGCAGCCGGCCGGTCCGCTCCAGCACCTGCGCGCGCGCCTCATCTCCGATCACCCGCTGAAGCTCGCGCACGAGCGCCGGATACGGCGCCGGCCCGACACACGAGCCGATGATGTAGTGGGTGTTCTGCACGTTGGCGACCCAGTCGCGGATCGCCGCCGAGACTGCCTCCTTCAGCGTCCGCGCGCCGTCCTGCACAGGTTCGACGTGCGCACCGAGCAGGCGCATCCGCTCGACGTTGGGCTTCTGGCGGCGCATGTCCTCGGTCCCCATGTAGACGACGCACTCGAGGTCGAGCAGCGCGGACGCGGTTGCCGACGCGACCCCGTGTTGCCCTGCGCCGGTCTCGGCGATCACTCGCGGCTTGCCCATCCGCCTGGCGAGCAGCGCCTGACCCAGCGCGTTGTTGATCTTGTGGGCACCGGTGTGGTTGAGGTCCTCGCGCTTGAGGTAGACGGGGTGGCCGGCGGCCTCGCTGAGCCGCGATGCCAGGTAGAGGCGCGACGGGCGGCCGACGTAGTCGCGCAGCAGCCGGTCGAACTCTGACCGAAAGTCCGGGTCGTCGCACGCCGCCAGCCAGGCGAGCTCGAGCTCGGCGAGGGCCGGCATCAGCGTCTCGGGCACGTACTGGCCCCCGTAGGGCCCAAACCTGTGTTGAATCGCGCTCATGTGGCGCTCAGCGCCGCCTCGCCGGCGGCCGCGACCGCCGCCGCGAACGCGGTCAGCTTGACCGGGTCCTTGCGACCCGGGCTGAGCTCGACCCCGCTCGAGACGTCGACCGCGAACGGGCGGACGGCGGCGATCGCCTCACCGACGTTGTCGGCATCGAGCCCCCCCGACAGGATCATTGGGACCGAGCCCGTATGGCCGCGCACCAGCTCCCACGAGAACGTCTCACCGGTGCCGCCGCGGACGCCCGACACGTAGCTGTCGAGCAGGTGGAAATCGGTATGGAACGCGGCCAGCGCCTGGATGTCGGCGCCACTGTGCACGCGTGCTGCCTTGATCACGCGGCAGCCGGTCCGGTGTGCCGCCGCGCCGCAGAACACCGGACCCTCGTCGCCGTGGAACTGGAGCATCGTCAGACTGGCATCGTCGGCGGCGCGCGTCACCTCATCGAGCGTCGGGTTGACGAACACGCCCACGATCTCCGCTCGCCGCTTGTAGGTTGCGCCGATCTCGGCCGCGACCTCAGGCGAGCAGTGGCGCGGTGAGCCGGGCCACATGATCATCCCCAGCGCCCAGGCGCCGGCCTCGACCGCCCGCGCGGCATCCACTTCCCGGGTCAGGCCGCAAAACTTGATCTTCGCCATCGCTCACATCGTACGAAGCGCTACGCCGGTGAGCTCGCGGCAGGCGGCCTCGATGTCGGGCGCGCGCATCAACGCTTCGCCGACAAGCACCGCGTCGATCCCGGCCCCGCCGAGCTCGGCCAGATCGCCGCGCGTCCGCAATCCCGATTCGGCGACGACGAGCGTCCCGTCCGGAACTCGTGGCGCGAGTGCCAGGCAGCGCCCGGCATCGACCTCGAGCGTCGTCAGGTCACGGTTGTTGATCCCGACCACAGGCGCGCCGAGCGCCACCGCAACCTCCAGGTCGGACTCGTCGTGGACCTCGACCAGCGCCCCGAGCCCGAGCTCCGCGGCCCGGCCGTACAGACGCTCAAGCTCCGCCACCGTCAGCGCGGCGACGATCAGCAAGATCGCGTCGGCGCCGGCGGCGACCGACTCGGCCACCTGGTAGGGGTCGACGATGAAGTCCTTGCGGAGGATCGGGAGCGCCGATACGGCGCGGGCGGCAGCGATGTCGGACAGCGCGCCACCAAAGCTCTGCTCCTCGGTCAGGATCGAAAGCGCCGCGGCGCCACCGCGGTCGTAGGCGGTGACCACGTCGGCGAGCTCCACGTCGTCGCGGATCACGCCGGCCGACGGCGAGGAACGCTTGTGCTCGGCGATCACGCTCAGCTTCGGGCGCGCGAGCGTGGCGGCGAACTCGCGGATCGGGTCCTGCGCGAGCCGTGCCGCGGCGGCGGCCTCGACGACCTCAATCGGCGCCTGCGCGCGACGGCGCTCGAGCTCGGTGCGCGTGCGGGCGATGATCGGGTCAAGCGCGTTCACGGCGACGGGGCGAGCTGGTGCGTCACGGTCACGAACCGCTCGAGCGTCGCCGCCGCCGCCCCGCACTCGATCGCCTGCTCGGCGGCCCGCACCCCCTCGACCAGCGACGGCGCCGCGCCACCGGCGTAGATCGCGGCGCCCGCGTTGAGCAACGCCAGGTCGCGCGCTGCCCCCGGTTCGCCGGCGAAGATCCGCCTCGCGGTGGCAGCATTCTGGGCCGGGTCGCCGCCGGGCACGGCTTCGGCCGGTGCCCGCGACAGGCCCGCCTCCTCGGGTGTGACGGAGTAGCTCGAGACCTCGCCGTCGAGCACCTCGACCACCTGCGTCGGCGCCGAGATGCTGAGCTCGTCGAGCCCGTCGTCGCTGGCGACCAGGAGCGCGTGCTCGGTACCCAGCAGCACGAGCGCGCCGGCCATCGTCTCCAGAAAGCGCCCGTCCGAGACTCCGATCAGCTGCCGCCGGGCTCCGGCCGGGTTGGTCAGCGGCCCGAGGAAGTTGAAGATCGTCCGGACGGCCAACTCACGGCGAACCGGGATCACGTAGCGCGTCGCCTGGTGATGTGCGGGCGCGAACATGAACCCGAAACCGACCTGCTCGATGCACCGTGCGACCGCCTCGGCGCTCAGATCAATCCGTGCCCCGAGCGCCTCGAGCACGTCGGCCGACCCCGAGAGGCCGGTCGCCGACCGGTTGCCGTGCTTGGCGACCGTGCAGCCGGCGCCGGCCGCGATCAGGGCGGCTGTCGTCGAGACGTTGAACGTCCGGCGCCCGCCGCCGGTCCCAGCCGTATCCAGCAGCTTGTCGCGCCGGACCCTGACCGGGGTCGCCAGGGAGCGCATCGTGTGCGCGAGTCCCGCGAGCTCCTGCACGGTCTCGCCCTTGGTCCGCAGGGCGATCAGGAACGCCGCGATCTGGACCTCGGAGGCGTTGCCGGTCATGATCTCCTCCAGCACCGCAGCGGTCTGTTCCTGGGTTAGGTCGGTGCCGCTGGCGAGCGCGTCGATCGCGCCCGTCAGCAGGTCGCGCACGCTATGGCCTCCGCTCGCCCCAGGGCCATGCTGCCCGCTCGTCATCCGGCCAGCAGTCATCGCGCGCCGGTGAGGAAGTTCGACAGCAGCTCGTGGCCCTGCTGGGTCAGCACCGATTCGGGGTGGAACTGGACGCCCTCGGCCGGCAGATCGCGGTGGCGGACCGCCATCACAACCTCGCCGCCGAACGCGCTGCGCTCGAGCACCTCCGGCAGCTTCGGATCGGCGACCAGCGAGTGGTAACGGCCGACTTCGAGCGGCGCCCGAAGCCCCGCGAAGATCGTCTTGCCGTCGTGGTCGATCATCGTCGTCTTGCCGTGCACAGGGGCGTGCGTGATCACCTTGCCGCCCCACGCCTGCACGAGCGCCTGATGACCGAGACACACACCGAGTGTCGGGACTCCGGCCTCCGGGAAGCGCTTCACCGCCTCGAGTGAGATTCCCGCCTCGTTGGGTGTGCACGGCCCCGGCGAGACGATCAGGCGATCGTAGCCCCGCACCAGCAGCTGATCGACGGTCGCATGGTCGTTGCGGACCACCTCGAGGTCGGCGCCGAGCTCGCCCAGGTACTGAACGAGGTTGTAGGTGAAACTGTCGTAGTTGTCGATGCAGAGAACCCGCACAGGCGGCTCAGTGGATGTAGCCGGTGCGCTTCAAGAACGACCTCAGCCGCTTGACGAAGCGGGCCGTGACGCGATGGTCTGAGACCTGCGCGGCGAGCGTCCTGGAGGCCGCGCGTCCGCGACCGAGGTTGTACTCGTCGGCGGCCCAGGCGGCGATCAGTCCAACGCGTCCGCTATCGGGGTCGCTGCGGTACGCACGCCACCAGAGGCTCGCGTCCTTGCTGATCAGCGCCGGGTAAGAACGCGTGACGTCGACGAACTTGAGGCCCGAGAACTTGAAGATCTGGATCGGCAGCCCCGACTCAGCGAAATCGGTGAACTCGTAGGCAAACGCGTTATTGGCCGACACGAATTCGGTCCGTCCATTGTGGTTGCAGTCGCGCAGCGCGGCGCCGGAGTTCTCGAAGTTGCGCTGCGTCATCACGTACCCGCCGAGCGCCGCCGACGGGCTGAACACCTGGTCGACGAAGCAGCAGTGAGCACCCTGGCTGTACAGCGCCACCAGGACCTCGAGCTCGCCGTTTGATGACAGGTCGAGCACCTGCACAGACTTGCTGCTCATGCTCGTGCCGGCCGGGCCGCACAAGGTCCCGCATGCGTTGGAGGTGACGGGTTGGTCGTAGGCGACGGTGCCAGCCTGGGAGATCTCGAGCCGCAGGTCCTTGACCTGCGGGTCCTGGCCCTGCCAGGTCAGGGTCGCGGTGACGTCGCCCGAGGTTGCGGTCTGAGTGCCCGCGATCGCGACAGCGGGAGCCAGCAGACACAGTGCAGCAGCGACAGCGATCAGCAGCGGTTTGCGCATGGTCGGCATCGTAGAGAGCCTATGGCCACTCGGGCTGGGCGACCGCGAGCTCGATCGCCTGCAGCACCGCGCGGGCCTTGGCTTCGGACTCGCGGAACTCGTAGTCGGGCTTCGCGTCGGCGACCGTGCCGCCGCCGGCCTGGACGTGGGCGACGCCATCCTTGACGACCACGGTCCGGATGTGGATGCAGGTGTCGAGCTCGCCCGTGTAGCTGACCCAGCCGATCGCGCCACCATAACCACCGCGCTTGACCGGCTCGAGCTCGTCGATGATCTGCATCGCGCGCACCTTCGGAGCGCCCGACAGCGTGCCGGCCGGAAGCACCGAACGGAGCGCGTCCAGCGCCCCGATCCCCTCACGCAGCTTGCCGGCGACGCTCGAGACGATGTGCATCACGTGGCTGTAGTTCTCGACCGCCATGAAGCTCTCGACTTGCACCGAGCCGTACTCGCAGACGCGCCCGAGGTCGTTGCGCCCGAGGTCGACCAGCATCACGTGCTCGGCGCGCTCCTTCTCGTCGGCCAGCAGCTCGTCGGCCATCCGCCGGTCCTCATCGGGGTCGCCGCCGCGCGGCCGGGTGCCGGCGATCGGCCGCGTCGTCACGCGCCGCCCAGTGACCGTGATCAGCGGCTCGGGGCTCGCGCCCGCGATCTCGAAATCGCCGAAGTCCAGGAAGTACATGTACGGGCTCGGATTGACGGCCCGCAGGCCCCGGTAAATCGAGAACGCTTCGACCGGCACCGCCGCCGACCATCGCTGAGACGGGACGACCTGAAACGCGTCGCCGGCGTAGATGTATTCGATGATCCGCGTGACGATCGCCTCGAATCGCGCACGCGACATGTTGGGCTCGAACTTGGGCGCCCGCCGGTCGGGGCCAGGTGGTCGCGGCGGATGCGGAACCGGGCCATCAAGACGCCAGCGGATCTCGGCGATCGTCTCGACCGCCCGCGCGTACGAGGCCTCGAGGTCGTCCCCGTCGTCGGTGTAGACGTTGGCGACCACGGTCACGGTGCGCTTGAGGTGGTCGAACACGACCAGCGCGTCGGTCAGCATCAGCGCCAGATCCGGAACGCCGACCGGGTCCGGGTTCGGCTCTCCGAGCGGCTCGACCGTGCGCACGAGGTCATAAGCGAATACGCCGACGAGGCCGCCTGCGAACGGCGGCAGGCCGGGCACCGGCGCGACCCGGAACCGGTCAAGCTCGGCGGCCGCGAGCGCGTACGGGTCGCCGGGATCGCCGAGCGACCAGCGCAGGACCCTGCGGGGACGGAAGCCGATGAACGAGTATCGCCCGACGCGTCCCTGGTCGGCCGACTCGAGCAGGAACCCAGGCTCACGGGCGCTGAACGGCAGCTCGCGGAGCTTGAGGAACGCCGATACCGGCGTCTGGCAGTCGTCGATGAACGTCTCATGCAGCGGGATCAGGTTGTGGTCGTGGGCGGGGTCGCGCCCGGCC
>JBKQJQ010000633.1:0-3634 GCA_052147875.1 Solirubrobacteraceae bacterium
TGATCGGCTCGTGGCCCGTGTCGATCTCAAATCTGACCGCCAGCGTGGCGTGCTGCTCGTCCAGGGCGCATTCGGCGAACAGGGGATCGATGCGGCCACCGTCGCAGCCGAGCTGGCCACCGAGCTGCGGCTCGTCGCAAGCTGGCTGGGTCTCGAATCAATCTCGGTCAGACGCCGCGGCGATCTTGCAAGAGAGCTGTCACAGCAGGTCGGCTAGACATGCCGATCCTCCGTAGCCGCATCCGCCCGAACGCCCGAGCGTGCCGGTGCGCGCTGACCGCCCAGCCGCGCGTCAGGCGGCGATCCGGTCCGCACCGGTGTAGACGTTGAGCTTGCCCCGCCGTGCGAACCCGGCGAGCGTCATTCGGCGGTCGCCGGCGAGCTCGATCGCGAGCGAGCTGGGAGCCCCGACGCCGACGAGGATCGGCGCCCCGGCGACGGCGGCCTTCTGGACGAGCTCGAATGACAGCCGTCCGCTCACGCACAGGATGCGTCCGGTCAGCGGCAGCAGCCGATCGAGCAGCGCCCGACCGACCACCTTGTCCATCGCGTTGTGCCGGCCGACGTCCTCGCGCACGATCAACAGCTCCCCGGCCTTGTCGAACAGCCCCGTCGCGTGCATCCCCCCGGTGCGCATGAAGGCGGGCTGCCCCAAGTGGTCGGGCAGTCCGGCCAGCAGGCTTCGCTCCACTACCGGCCCGGGATCGGCGGGCGGAGCGTGGACTGCGACCTCCTCGAGCGCTCCCTTGCCACACACCCCACACGAGGAGGTCGTGTAGAAGCGCCGCGCGCCCGGGTCGCGGGTGAGCGGGCCCTGCACCTCGATGATGTTGCCCGCGAGGTCCTCGGTCAGCCCCGCCCTGCGGGGGCCGTCGATCAGGCCCTCACCGTAGAGGAACCCGAGCGCGAGTTCCTCGTCGTGACCGGGGGTGCGCATCGTCACGACCAGCGGCGCGCCGTCGACCCGGATCTCCATCGGCTCCTCGACCGCGACCTCGTCGCGCTCGCCGTCGCGGGTGACGGCGGCGATCATCCCGGGGGCGAGGCCGGCGTCCTCGGTCAAGAGGTGTCGTCGACGACCGGCTTCGCCGAGACATGCTGGAAGCCGAAACGGCCCTTGATGCAGAGGTTGCCGCGCGTGATGTCGTGGTCGTCGGGCGATGTGACCTTGACGATCTGGTTGTCCTGGACGTGCAGCGTCAGGTTGCAGCCGACGCCACAGTAGGGGCAGATCGTTTCGGTCTCGGTCTGACGCGATTCGTCCCAGGCGGCGGCCTCGCGGAGGTCGTGCTCGGAGCGAAACATCAGCGCGCCGGTCGGGCAGACGGCGATGCAGTTGCCGCAGTAGACGCAGGCGGACTCAGGCAGCGGGTTCGCGTACTCGGTCGAGATGCGAGCATCGAACCCTCGCCCGGCGACCGTGATCGCGAACGTGTTCTGGTACTGCTCGCCACATGCGTCGACGCACTTGTAACAGAGGATGCACTTGGAGTAGTCGCGCACATAGAGGTCGTTGTCGACCTTCGCCGGTCCGTGGACGGTCGCCGCCGTCTGCCCGTCCGGACGCTCGTGGTGGCCGGCGCGCTTGCTGTCGCGCTCGGGGTCCGGTTGCGCAGGCGGGCCGTAGCGCTCCGGGTCGGCGTCGTAGCGCTCCAGGTAGCCCTGCGCGGCCGGCGTGATCGACAGGTCCGCAGACGATGCGAGGAACTCGATCACCATCTTGCGGCTGTGACGCACCCGCGGCGTGTCGGTTCGGATGACCATCTCAGGCTCGACCGTCCGCGAGCAGGCGGGGACCAGCGTGCGGGCCCCTTCGAGCTCGACAACGCAGATCCGGCAGGCGTTCGCAGGCCGCAGGGTCTCGCCGTAACAGAGCGTCGGGGTGTCGATCTCGAGCTTCCGGCACGCGTCGAGGATCGTCGAGCCCTCCGGCACCTCGACCGGCCGGTCGTCGATCGTAACCGTCACCAGCCGAGCCGGCGGCAGCTGGGTGGCCATCGGCAACTCGATCATCCTGCACCTCCGTTGAACACCCCGAGCCGGCCGATCGCCGACTCGATCGCTGATGAAGCCGTTTGCCCGAGGCCGCAGATCGACGCGTCGCGCATCGCCTCGCCGATCTCGGCGATCAGCGCCAGCTCGTCGGCGACCGTGCCGCGCGTGCGCCCAGAGACGAGCCGCGCGAGCGCCTCCTCCTGACGCACGGTCCCGACGCGGCAGGGCACGCATTGGCCACAGCTCTCGTCGCGGAAGAACGCGGCGATCGTGATCAGCAGCTCGCCGAGATCCGTCCGCTCCTCGATCGCCATCACGACGCCGGAGCCGAGTGTGGTCTCCGCCTCACGCGTGTCCTCGAATGTCAGCGGCAGGTCCAGCCGGTCGGGGGTGACGAAGCTTCCCGCGGCCCCGCCCAGCAGCACAGCGCGCAAGCTCGATCCGGCCGCCGGGCCGCCGGCGAGCTCCAGCAGCTCGCGCAGCGTCGTCCCGAACGGGACCTCGTAGACCCCGGGCTCCTGCACGCTCCCGCAAACGCAGAACAGCTTCGGCCCCGTCGATCGCTCGGTGCCGATCGCGGCGAACCCGGCGCCTCCCTCGAGCAGGATCGGCAGCACGTTGACCAGCGTCTCGACGTTGTTGACGACCGTCGGCTGTCCAAACAGTCCTCGTTGGACTGGGAACGGCGGCTTGTTTCGCGGCTCGCCGCGGTAGCCCTCGATCGAGCCGAAGATCGCGGTCTCCTCGCCGCATATGTACGCGCCCGCGCCTTTTCGCAGCTCGATCTCGAACCGCAGCCCGCGGCCGAGGATGTCCTGGCCCAGCAGTCCACGCTCGCGCGCCTGGGCGACCGCGTGCTCGAGACGGTGTTGGGCGAGCGGGTACTCGCCTCGCAGGTAGATGTAGCCGCGCTCGCAGCCGGTCGCGTAGGCGGCGACTGTCATCGCCTCGATCAGTGAGAACGGGTCGCCCTCCATGATCACGCGATCCTTGAACGTTCCCGGCTCGGACTCGTCCGCGTTGCAGATCAGATAGTGCGGCCGGCGTGGCTGGCGCGCGACCGCGTCCCATTTGCGGCCGGTCGGGAACGCTGCGCCGCCGCGACCCATCAGCTTCGAGTCCAGCACCTCTCGGATCACTCCATCCGGGCCGAGCTCGAAAGCGCGCCTGAGCGCCGTATAGCCGCCCTCGGCGCGGTAATCATCGAGGTTCTCGGGGTCGACGATGCCGATTCGCCGCAGCAGGCGGAGCTGCCGGCGGTCGGCCTGCGGTGGCACCGCGGAACGCGGGGATGCCGGCGTCTGGCCGCCGACGGCCGCCAGGACCTGGTCGACGCTTACGGCCGGCATCTCACGCTCGAGCGGCTCCTCGCCAGATTCGACGAGCAGCGCGGCCGGGGCACGGTCGCACTGTCCCAGGCACGGGCTCGGCAGCCACGTCGTCCCGTCGTTCTCGGCGCCCTGCGGGCCGACCTGCTCCTCGAGTGCATCGATCAGCGCCGCCGAGCCGGAACAGCGGCAAACGAGGTCATTGCAGACGTGCAACACGCGCGGCGCCCGCGGCGTCACGGAGAACAGCGCGTAGAACGTCGCGACCCCGTAGACGTCTGCAGGCGGGATCGTCAGCCGCTGGGCGATGT
>JBKQJQ010000634.1:0-3598 GCA_052147875.1 Solirubrobacteraceae bacterium
GTGACATGCTGGCCCGATCCCGAGCGCGATCCGCCGAGGCATTTCCGCGAGCACCGTTATTGCTGGTGCGTGTGGACGCCGGAGCATACCGGCCCGAGCGCCTTGTGGTGGCTGTCGGCCGCCGACTTTTGCGACGGATAGCTGCGAGATAGCCTCGCATCTCGATGGCTATCCAAGGACATGAAAAAAGGCCAGCGACTTTCCAGCGCTGGCCTTTCGTGATTTTCATCACCTTGCACGGTCATCGGCTTCCCAGCCTGTACCGTAAGCAAAAGCTAGTAGCGAATCATCCGCCTTGTCCATGGCTGCTGCTCACGCGCGAGCTCGGCGAATGGGCCGACGTCGTCGTGACGATGGGCTGCGGCGACCAATGCCCCTACATCCCGGGCAGGCGCTACATCGACTGGGATCTCCCAGACCCTGCGGGCCGCACGCTCGACGAGGTCCGTGCGACCCGCGACGAGATCGCCACTCGAGTCAGCGGACTCGTCGCGGAGCTCGACAATCCGGCCGCCCACGGAGGTCCGGTGGCGCCGTCGTCGGCCAGGTAAGGTCCGCTGCTCGGACCCCAACGAGACAGCGAGGCAAGCAACGTGGCGCTCGAACCCGGAGACATCGCACCCGACTTCACGCTCCCCGACCAGGATGGTCAGCCGGTCGCGCTGGCGGCGCTGCGCGGGAAGCCCGTCGTGCTCTACTTCTACCCCAAGGCCGATACGCCCGGCTGTACCACCCAGGCGTGCGGCGTCCGTGACCGCAAGGCCGACTATGGGCAGCTTCGCGCCGTCGTTTTGGGCGTCTCGCCCGATCCGGTCAAGAAGATCGCCAAGTTCGATCAGAAGTACGATCTCGGCTTTCCACTGCTGGCCGACGAGGACCATTCGGTCGCCGAGGCGTATGGCGTCTGGGTCGAGAAGTCGATGTACGGCCGCACATACATGGGCAACGAGCGGACGACGTTCGTGATCGACGAGGATGGGACGATCCGCAACGTGTTTCGCAAGGTCAAGCCGGCCGAGCACGACAGCCTGGTGCTGACGGCGCTCGCGGTGGATCAGTCGGCCAACTGAATTTCCGCCGGCTGGTGGGGCCGACCAGCGCCCCCACCCGGATCGGCATCACGGCATCAGGCTGCGCCGGTGGTCGACACCTCGATCGCGGGCTGATAGCCGGTCCATCCGGTCGGATCGAACCGGAATACGCCCGTGCCACCAGCTCCACCGTCGCCGTATGCACCTGACCACGTGGAGTTGAGGTACGCGCCGTCCGGAGTCGGATCCGAACCCACTGACGGCGGCGCCGCCAGTGCAACGTTGAGCGAGTCGTAGGGGCAACCTCCGCTGCTGGCATGGCAGGGCGTGTTGTCGCCGTACGGCTGATAGCCGTAGTCGCTCGTGTTGTACGCGAGCGACACGATCACCCTGCTCGGCAGCTGCAGTGTCGCGCTGGTCAGGTCCCAGCTGACTTTGGTCGCCAGGCCGTTGTAGCAGTTGGTTCCATCGAACCACTCGGCCGGATCGGCCGGGCAATCCGTCGGGTCCGAGCTCGGCCGGTACGGAATCTCAAACGTCTGGGTGTCCGTGGCGATCAACGAGCCCACCGACTCGTCGGCGTTCACGTTGTAGATATTCAGCGTGATCGGCTCCCCGAACTTCGCGCCCGGGGTCGTCTGGCACGAGCTGGTCCAGCCGCCTGACTGACACGCCCAGCTGCTGAGCGTGGCGGTGACCACCGGATTGGTTCGCGGCCCCGGCCCGAGGTCGATCAGCCCGCCGAACTCCGAGCTCGAGGTTGCCTCGAACGCCTCGCTTGGCAGGTTCCCCGGCAGCGAGCTGGGAATGTTGTCGTATACAACATTGGTGGTCGGCGCCGGAGGGTTCTCCCCCGGAGAGCCCGGGTTGCCCTGAGGACCCTGCGGGCCCAAGGGACCGGCCGAGCCCTGGGACCCCTGAGGGCCGGTCGGCCCGGGAACCCTGACCCGCTTTCTCTGCGGCTTGCGCGCCGGCTTGGCCTTGCACAGCTTCAGGTGGTGCTTCCTCGCGAGCTTCTTGCTCGTCACACACTTCGTGTGTCGCGCTCGCCGCGAGGCGCTAGCCGCATGCGGTCCCGTGTGGGCCGATGCGGATGCCACACAGACCGGGGCCACAGTGGCAAGGGCCACCAGGACCGCCGCGCCTGAGACACGTCTAAGCATCAGTTCTTCTTTCGTTGGTCAACAGTCCGGGCTTTTGCCGGGTACCTCTTATGAATGTCGGCGCAACTAGAAGGCTGACTTATGCCGAGCCGGGAATTCTTCGGAACTTCTTACATGGCCCAGGGCTGTACCCGGTGCCCGAGATCGAGCACCGGACGGGTGCGATCGCCGCCGAACACGACGCACTGGCGCTCGCGGCGCCAGGCGCTGCCTCAGCAGGATCTCAGCGCTACTGCAGGCCCTCGCGCGCTTCGCGCACGAGCGTCACTGCCTCGGGGAAGATCACGGCCATGACCGAGCGCATCTGCTCGGCCTGCTGCTCGGTGGTCCCCTGAATGTTGGCGCGGTTCATCGCGGCGACGGTCAGATCGACCGCCAGCTTGATCGCGTTGTCAGCCCACGCCAGCCGCTGCGCGCCCTGCATCTGCTCGGCGAATTCACCGAGTCGGCGCTGCAGATCGTCCGGGTCGCCGAACAGACCGCCAAAGCCGCTTCCTTCCATATCGACAATGGTAGCTCGCCGCGAGTACCGGGTGCTCGGGGGCGCGCCTCGCGTACGAGCTCTGCCACTACCATTCGGCGGCCTATGGAGCCCGAGCAGCAGCTGGCGTACGAAGCCCGCGTCCGCAACCGCCAGGCGGTCGTCGCGGGCCTGGCGGGGATCCTGCTGGTGGTCGCGGCCACGGTCCAGCTGAGTGGACCGCACACCAAGGTCGACGAGCTGACGATCGACCTGATGGTCGCCAACAAGCGCTTTCCGCTCGATCTGATCGCCGCCGTGCTGAACGGGCTCGGCTCGCTGGCCGTCGCGTGGACGCTGGTTTACCTCTATAAGTGCTCGCGCGCGCGCAACGCCGCGGTCGGTTCGTACGTGAAGTGGATCGCGATCGTCGGTGGGGTCGCGGCAGCGGTCACGGGCGTCGTCTACGCGAGCGTCGTCGCGATCAAGGTTCACGAGTTTGTTACCACCGGTGCGCAGACCTACCAGGAAGCCAACCACCTGACGGACGCGCCGGGCCTGCTCGCGCTGCAGCTGCTCGGCCAGGGCGCGGCGCTGTTGCTCGCGGTCGGCTTCGCGCTCGTCTCGCTGAACGCGATGCGACAGGGGTTGCTGACGCGCTTCATGGGCTATCTCGGAATCTTCGCGGGCGTCCTGGTTCTGTTTCAGGTCACCCAGATCCCCGTCGTTCAGGGCTTCTGGCTGCTTGCGATCGGCTACCTGATCTCCGGGCGGTGGCCGACCGGGCTGCCGCCGGCCTGGGAGTCGGGCCGAGCCGAGCCGTGGCCGTCATCGGCGCAGATGCGCGCCGAGGCCGCCGAGCGTCGCGGGGGGCGGCCCGCGCGCGGGAAACCGGCGGCGAAGCCGACGCCGAAGCCGACGGTGGAGCCGCAGCCGGCGGGCGT
>JBKQJQ010000635.1:0-2811 GCA_052147875.1 Solirubrobacteraceae bacterium
ACGATCAGGACTCGGCGCGGCGTCGTCTACGTCAACGACTCAAAGGCGACCAACGTCGCCAGCGCGATCGTCGCGCTGCGCAGCTACGAGCAGGGTGTGCACCTGATCGCCGGCGGGCGTGGCAAGCAGCAGGACTTCAGCCCGCTGGCGCCGCTGGTCGCGGAGCGCTGCGCGGCCGTCTATCTGATCGGCGAGGCAGCGCCGCAGATCGCGCAGGCGCTCGAGCCTGCGGGCGTCCCGGTACGACGGCTATGTGAGCTGGAGCCGGCGCTGCGCGCCGCGGCGCAGGCCGCCCAGCCTGGCGACACGGTGCTGCTGTCGCCGGCCTGCGCGAGCTACGACCAGTACAAGGACTTCGAAGCGCGCGGAGCGAACTTCCGCGCCCTGGTGGAGGCGCTCTGATGGCGGGCGGGGGCGGCCGACGGGTGGCGCCGCCGCTCGAACACCGGATCCTGATGACCGCGACGCTGTGCCTGCTGGCGTTCGGCGCCGTGATGGTCTACAGCGCCTCGTCGCCGCTCGGCGTCCTCAACGGCCAGGGAAACGGTACCGGCGACTTCGTCCGCTACCTGGTGTTCGGGGCGATCGGGCTCGGCGCGATGCTGCTGCTCGAGCGGCGCGGCGTGGCACTGCTCGACGGGCGGCTGACGCGGCTGCTGCTGCTGAGCTCGTTCGTCCTGCTGGTGCTGGTGATGGTTCCCGGGTTCGGGGTCGAGGTCAACGGCGCCCGGCGCTGGTTCGCGGTTGGGCCGATCCAGTTCCAGCCGTCGGAGCTGATGAAGATCGCGCTCGTCCTGTACGCGGCCCGCTACCTCGCCGACCATCCGAAGCGGCTGCGTGGGTTTCGCCAGGCGGTGATGCCGATCGCGATCGTCGCCGGCCCGGCCTGCCTGCTGATCGTGGTCGAGCCCGATCTCGGGACGGCGCTCGTGGTCGCGTTCACGATCACGATGCTGCTGCTGGCGGCCGGGCTGCCGATCCGCTACCTCGGTCTGCTGATCGCGATCGCGGCCGCGGGGGTCGTTCTGATCGCGCTCGCGCAGCCCTACCAGCGCGCGCGGCTGACCGCGTTCCTGAACCCATGGGCGTCAAAGTCGAGCGCGGGCTTCCAGGCCGTCCAGGGCCAGATCGCGCTGGGCTCCGGAGGGCTGCTCGGTGTCGGTCTCGGCAAGTCCGTGCAGAAGATCTACTACCTGCCAGAAGCGCAGACCGACTTCATCCTCGCTGTGATCGGCGAGGAGCTCGGCGTACTGGGGATCGCGGGCGTCGTTGTCCTGTACGGCATGATCGGGTACGCCGGGCTGCGGACCGCGCGCCGGGCCGTCGGGCGTTATGCGAAGCTGCTCGCGACCGGCCTCACCTCGCTGATCCTGTGTCAGGGAATCCTCAACATCTTCGTCGTGCTCGGGATGGCGCCGCTGACCGGCGTGCCGCTGCCGTTCATCTCCTACGCGCCCACGAACCTGTGCGTGATGCTCGCCGCGGTCGGCCTGCTGCTCAACATCTCGCGGCCAGGGGCACGGCGATTGAAGGTGGTCGAGGCGCCGCAGCGTGACGCAGCCGCTGATCGCGATCGGCGCCGGCGGGACCGCCGGGCACGTCGTGCCGGCGCTGGCGGTGGCCGACGCGCTGCAGGCTGACGGCGCACGGGTCGTGTTCATCGGCGGCGAGCGCGCTGAGCGCCAGCTGGTGCCGGCCGCCGGCTATGAGTTTCACCTGCTGCGAGTCGCGCCGCTTGCCCGCCGCAGCGTAACGGGAGCCGCCCGCGCGGTGGCGATCGACGCCGGCGCGGTCCATCGGGCACGCCGGCTGCTTCGGAGGCTGCGTCCAAGCGCGGTGCTGGGAGCCGGCGGCTACGTCGCCGGGCCGGTGGGGCTCGCGGCGGTGGTGGCGCGGATCCCGCTGGTGCTGATGGAGGCCGACAGCCACCTGGGGCTGACCAACCGGATGCTGGCGCCGGTCGCGCGACGCGTCTGCCTTGGCTTTCCGATCGATGGTCGCGACGGTGGCCGCTATCTGCTGACCGGGCGCCCGGTGCCCGCTCCGGCGACCGATCGCGACGGCGCCCGCGCCCGCTTCGGGATCGGGACCGACGAGCAGTGCGTGCTGGTGTTCGGCGGCTCGCAGGGAGCGCGGTCGATCAACGAGGCGGCGATCGCCGCGTTCGCCGGAGCGCGATTCCGGGTCCTGCATGCTGCCGGCGAGCGGGATCTCGGGCAGCTGACTGCCCCCGGCGCCCACTACGACCTGCGCGGCTACATCGCCGACTTCGGGCAGGCGCTGCTGGCCAGCGACCTCGTCGTGGCCCGCTCCGGCGGGTCGGTGTTCGAGATCGCGGCCCACGGGCGGCCGATGGTCCTGATCCCGTACCCGCACGCGACCGCCGATCACCAGACCGAGAACGCTCTTTACATGGCCCGGGCCGGCGCGGCGATCGTGATCCCCGACAGTGAGCTGACGGCTGCACGGCTGGCCAACGAGGTCGGCGGGCTGCTCGCCGACCGCGGCCGATTGGCGTCAATGGCGCGAGCGTCGGCTGGCCTCGCCCGGCCCGACTCGGCGCGCGCGGTCGCCAAGGAGCTGCTGGCGGCAGCTGGGTAGGCCGCGAATCACTCCGCCGGGAGAGGTAGCCGGGGGTCATTCCGCCGTGAAATAGTGGCCTTCGTCGAGGTCGGCGATCAGGCCAGGGTGAGTCGGTTCCCAGTCGAGCAACCGCTGTGTGCGGGCGCTCGAGGTGGGGTTGTCGAGCGTCATGAATGGCGCGATCCAGCCGAAATGAGCCCCCGCCTGCTCGGTCGGGACGCTCGCGGT
>JBKQJQ010000636.1:0-7563 GCA_052147875.1 Solirubrobacteraceae bacterium
GGCGGTCGACTCGAACGTGATCCTGTCCCGCGAGACCACGGTGGCGTTCTCGCCGAGGAAGGTAACCGCCTGCGGCGGGTCGTACTCGACGATCCGATAGGTGAGCTCGTTCTTGCGGCCGAGGAACCCGGCGACCAGTCGGAACTCGGTTCCCTCGCCCACCGCTTGACCGTTCAGACGCTGCGCCTCGACCACCCCCGGATCCCATTCCCTCGTGGTCGAGAAATCGCTCAGATAGGCAAAGACCTCCGCGCGGGATTGCTGGACGTCGATCGATGCTCGGTAGTGGGCCATCACGGTTCCCCCTCTGGAATTGAAGTCGACGCGGTCCGAATGGACGCGTCGCGCCAACCGCTGAGCCGTGCGCACTCGGCGAGCAGCCGCTCGCGTTCCTGCCGCGTCTCCCGTGTCCATCGCAGCCGATGCCTGGGGCGCGGTCGGCGGTCGTGCCAGAACCGGCCAGAGCTGCGGCCCGGTTCGGCGGCGGCACCGAGCCAGACGATCGTGTCGGCGCCCTCCGCCGGCGTTCTCAGCAGCGGTCGTGTCACCGTGTAGAACCGAGGCAGCGAGGATCGCACGCCTGGGGTGTCCGCCCACCCCGGGTGCATCGAGTGGACCACGACCCCGGTGCCCGCCAGCTGCTCTGCCCAGAGCTCGGTAAGGATGACCTCCGCGCGCTTGGTGCGCGCGTACACCTTCGGCCCGTCGAACTGCCCGCGCTCGCTTTGCAGGTCATCAACCCTCAGCTTCTGCGTGTACACGCCGCCAGAGGACACGTTGATGACCCGCGCCGGGGCACTCTCCTCAAGCAGTGGGATGAGCAGGTTGGTCAGCAGGAACGGGCCGACGACGTTGGTCGCGAGCGTGAGCTCGATCCCATCGGCCGAAACTTCGCGCGCTTCCGTCATCACCCCGGCGTTGTTGACCAGGACCTCCAGGCGCGAAGCCTGGTCTCGAAAGCGTCCGGCGAACTGCCGGACCGACTCCAACTCGCTGAGGTCGCAGACCCCCACGTGCACGTCGCCGTTACCGGACCGCTCGGCGATCCTCGCGCGCGCCTGCTCGCCGCGCTCAGGGCTGCGGACGACAAGCCAGACCGTGGCGCCGAGATGGGCAAAGCCCTCGGCGGCCGCCAGGCCAAGCCCCGAGCTCGCGCCCGTGACCAGCACCACCTTGCCCTGCATCCGCTGCAGCTCGGTCGCGCTCCATCCCCGGCTGCGGATCCGGTAGCCGACGTTCGTGAAGCCGGCAACCACGGTACGGTCGAGGATGTCGTCGAGCAGCGAGTTGATCATGCGCTCAGCGAGAGGTCGGGCTGCTGGCGGCGGTCAGAGCGCTTTCGGTACCTGCGTGAGGCGATCCGAGACCGGGGCTTGGTCAGCAGCAGCTGGACGTCGCAGATCCGCCGCTCCGCGAAGCCGGCTTCGCAGTAGGCGAGGTAGAGCGTCCACAGTCGGCGGAAGCGCTCGTCGTAGCCGCGCTCCGCGAGCGCGTCGGCACGGGCGGTGAAGTTCTGGCGCCAGCGCCGCAGCGTCTCGACGTAGTGCGGCGTCAGGTCCTCGAGCCCCACCGCCTGCATGTCGGTTCGCCGGGCGAGGTTGCGGGCGATCACCTCGAGCGAGGGCAGGCATCCGCCGGGGAAGATGTAGGTGTTGATGAACGACCTCGATGCCTTCTCGACCTCGTAGGCGCGGTCGTCGATCGTGATCGCCTGCAGCAGCATCGTGCCGTCGGGAGCCAGCAGCTCCGAGCACTTGGCGAAGAAGGTGCCGAAGTGCCGCCAGCCGACCGCCTCGATCATCTCGATCGAGACGAGCTTGTCATACCGGCCCTGCAGCTCGCGGTAGTCCTCCATCAGCACCGTGACCCTGTCGCTCAGTCCCGCGGTGTGGACCTGCTCGACGGCGTAATCGTGTTGCTCGCGCGAGATCGTGGTCGTGGTCACGTGGCAGCCGCGGGTTGCGGCGGCATGCAGCGCGAACGCGCCCCAGCCCGTTCCGATCTCGAGCACGCGATCCCCCGGCCCGAGGTCGAGCTGCTCACAGACACGCTCGAGCTTCGCGACCTGCGCCTGCTCGAGCGTCATCCCCTCCCGCTCGAACAGCGCACACGAGTAGCTCATCGTCGGGTCGAGCATTCGCGCGAACAGCTCGTTGCCGAGGTCGTAGTGCGCGGCGATGTCGCGCCGGCGCCGGCGCTTGGTGCTGCGGCGCAATAGCGCCCCGGCGCGCTGCAGCGGCCAGCGCAGCGGCGCGAGCCGCGAGCGCAGCCGGTCGAGGCCGCCGGCGTTGCGCGCGGCGAGCCTGACCAACGCCGCCAGATCCGGCGAGTCCCACAGGCCTTGGGCAAAGGCCTCGGCCATCCCGCGGCTGCCGTGCAGCAGCTTCGGCCACGTCCGCGGCGAGTCGATCCAGACGGTCGCGGCGGGCGCCCCGGAGCCGTACACGCGCCGCTCGTCGCCCTCTTCGACGAGCAGGCTGCCGACCGTGATCCGCCGCAGCAGGAGCGACACGAGCCAGCGAGAGAGCCAGACGCTCATGTCCGTGCCGTCTGCGGGTGGCGGTGGACGGGCACGCCCGCGAGCTTCAGCCCGAGCGCGTGTGCGTAGATCAGCGCCAGCACGCGGACGGTCGCGAGCGGGTATCGCCCGGTGATCCTCGCGATCGAGCGCCGTGTCAGCTCGCGGCGGCGCAGTGCCAGCGTCGCGTCGAACGCGGTGGCGCCGGCGCGGGCCGAGGCGATGTGGACCGACAGCGTCTGGGCGGGCAGCGCGGCCCGAGCGTGGTAGCGATGATCCATGCCCATGAACGGCGAGACGTGGAGCGCCTTCTCGAACTGACCAGCGAGCACCGCAGAGTGACGCTGCTTGCCTTCGATGACGTAGGTGTGCCGTTCTCCCCAGGGGGTGTTCGTCACCTCCGCGACCAGCGCCTGCACCTGCTCGCCGCCCGGCTCGAAGCAGTAGTAGAAGCTGACGGGGTTAAAGCAATGCCCGAACGAGCGCAGCTGCGCTAGCAGCCGGATCGGGCCCTCCGGCCGCGCCCCGGTCTGGTCCTCCACCACATCACGCACAGCGCGGTTCAGCGGCACAGCAGGATCGCCGAGGTAATCGCGGCGGTGAAAGCGGACGAGCCCCGGGCGCCGGGCGACCAGTCGGCCGTCAAGCAGCTTCGGGAGCTCGTCCAGGTCGAGGTAGGCCAGCGCCAGTCGATGGCTGAACTCGCGCCGGGGGTCGAAGCGCCGGTGGCGAATCGTGCCCTCGTAGATGCAGCTTGCGCTCATAGCCGCGCCCCGAAGCGCTCGCCCACCCGCAGCGCGCTGACGACGCCGTCCTCGTGAAATCCCCATCCCCAGTAGGCGCCGCAGAAGTGCGTCCGGTTGCGCCCGTCGATCTCATCCACTCGCGCCTGCGCCTCGACCCCCGCGGCCGTGTACACCGGGTGCGCGTAGGGGATCGTGCGGATCACATGAGCCGGGTCGATCGCCTCGCTGCGATTGAGCGTCACGCAGAACTCGCGCTCGGCGCGCAGCGCCTGAAGCCGGTTCATGTGGTAGGTGACGGTGCTCGCGGGTTTCGGCTCGTTGAGCAGGTGGTAGTTCCAGCTCGCCCACGCGCGCCGACGGCGGGGCAGCATCCGCACATCGGTGTGGAGCACCGCCTCGTTAGGCTGATACGGGATCGCACCGAGGATCTCGTGCTCACGATCGCTGGCGTCGCGCAGCAGCGCCAGCGACTGATCCGAGTGGGTCGCCAGGACGACCTCGTCGAAGCGCTCTGCCTCACCGCCATGCGGCTTGACCAGCACGTGATCAGGGTGGCGCGTGACGGCATCGACCGGCGTGCCCAACCGCAGCCGACCGGAGAACGGCCGGATCAGGGCCTCGACGTACCGAGCGGAGCCCCCGCGAACCGTCCGCCAGCGAGGCCGACCGCGGAACGACAGCATGCCGTGATTGTCGAAGAACTCCACCAAGAAACGGGCGGGAAAGCTCCACATCTGCCGTGGCGCGGCCGACCACACCGCCGACGCCTGCGGCACGATCAGCCGCTCGACGAACGCCCGCGAGAAACGATGACGCTCCAGCCAGTCTCCAAGCGACACGTCCTCGGCACGATCGCCAAGCAGCTCCCGAGCGGCCCGGTTGAACCGACCCAGATCGGCAATCATGCGGTGAAACCACGGGGTCAGGAGGTGCGCGCGCTTTGCGAACAGGGCACTGGGGGACGCACTGCTGTACTCGAAATCCCCCATCCCGTCGCTGACGCTGAAACTCATCGTCGACCGCTGCCAGCCGACCCCCAGCCGCTCGAGCAGCCGCTCGAAGTTCGGTTAGTTGCGGTCATTGAACACGATGAACCCGGTGTCGACCTGATGTGTCTCGTTCGGCGTGTCGACGCGGACCGTGTTCGTGTGCCCGCCCGCATAGTCATTCGCCTCGAACACCGTGACGTCATGCGCCCGGTGCAGCAGATGCGCCACCACCAGTCCCGAGACCCCGGCACCTACCACAGCAACCCTCATCTCAGCGATCACCCTTCATCAAACCGGGCTCGACGGACGCTGACAGAGCGACCCAGGCAGGGCGCTCAGTGCCTGTCTGGCTCAGGATGGGCGACACCGGCACGTGGAACACAACGCGCCGAACAAGATTCGTGGCTTTTCCGCAGTAGTAGGTCATGGTCTTAGGCCGGCCCCCGTCAGGGCGCCGCGGCGGCGGCGCCCTGAAGAGGTGGGGTGGGTCAGCGCGGGATCAGCACCTGATTGATCACGTGGATCACGCCGTTGGATGCCAAGACGTTGGCCTTGATCACGCGTGCACGGTTGACATAGACGTTGCTGTCCCGGGTTCGGATAGACAGCGTGCCGCCCTCCAGCGTGGTCAGCGACTTCTGCTTGACGACCTGGGCCGCCGTGAGCTTGCCGCTCACCACGTGGTAGAGCAGGACGGCCTTCAGCTTCGACCTGTCCTGGGCGAGAGCGGCCAGCGTCGCCTTCGGCACCTTCGCGAACGCAGCGTCCGTGGGCGCGAACAGGGTCAGCGGCCCCGGCCCGGAGAGGGCGCCCGCGAGGCCCGCCTGCTTGACGAGCGAGACGAGCGTCTTGAACGAACCGGCGGCGACGGCCGTCTGGACGATGTTCTTGGCGGGCTTGTGCGTGGCCGATGCTGACGAGGCGACCGCACCCAGCGTCAACGCGCCAAGTAGAACAACGGCTAGCGCCGTGACGAACGACTTCTTCATTCGAGCACTCCTTTGTATAGAGACTGTCCAAGGATCGTACAGAGTCCTCGAGACCTTGTCAAGAGTTTGTCCAGGTTCTGTACACTCGTCGCATGAGTGCTCATGAAGCCGATCGCGGGCCGCTGCGGATCGGGGAGCTGAGCCGTCGCGTCGGAGTAACGCCGGAGGTCCTCCGCGCGTGGGAGCGTCGGTACGGGGTCCTGTCGCCCACTCGCACCAACGGCGGATTTCGCCTCTACGGCGAGGATGACGAGCGGCGGATCCGTCGCATGCTCGAGCACCTCGAGCACGGTCTATCGGCAGCCGAGGCGGCCCGGCTCGCACGAGCTGAACCGCCGCCGCGGCTTGACCCGGCCGCCGGAACAGACGACCTAAGCGGGGCACCGACGGCAGCTGAGCTCGGCGAGCAGCTGCGCCATGCGCTCGACGGATTCGACGACGTCGGCGCGCATGCCGCACTCGACCAGTTCCTGGGTTCCTACCCGCTCGAGAGCGTCCTGCGCGACGCGGTCCTTCCCTACCTCCACGAGCTCGGCGAGCGCTGGGCGCAGGATCAGGCATCGGTCGCGCAAGAGCACTTCGCCAGCGCGCTGCTGCGCGGCCGCCTGCTGGCCCTGGCGCGCGACTGGGGGCGCGGACGCGGTCCGCACGCACTGCTCGCGTGCGTTCCCGGAGATCAACACGATCTCGGGTTGATCTGCTTCGGGCTTGCGCTCCGCGCCCACGGCTGGCGGATCACCTACCTCGGAGCCGATACTCCGCTGCCCACGCTGATCGAGACAGCGGACCTGCTGCAGCCCGCGCTTGTGGTCGTCAGCGCCACGATTCCCGAGCTCGCTCAAAGCGCTCTCGGCGGCCTGCGCGAGCTCGCCTGCGTCGCCCCCCTCGCGCTCGCCGGCGGCGGAACCGATGCGATCATCGCCGAGACCGTCGGTGCTCAATGGCTCAACGAAGACCCCGTCGCAGCCGCGGCGAGCACCGCTGCGCCCGGGGCTGACGCAAACCGCATCGATAACTGATTCGTGTGCCGGAGGTCGGCGGTCGTGCCAGCACACGACCTGATCTGGTCCTGACCTGCTCTTGTGTTGGCGCGGGCATCTTGCGCTCCGCGCCGCCGGCCCTCCCTTGCGCGGTCGGCAGGGCGGTCGCCGTCATCAGTCGGCCGGCATGCGTCGTCGGTCGTGCTCGTGGCGAATACGGGGGCTCCGCCGCCACGGATTGAGAGTCCTGCTTCCGTATCGGCACGGGCATGCGCCTCTGTCGCTGTGTCCTCCACCGCGACTATTGCGTTGCACCAGGTCCAGTTACGTGGCCGTGTTCGGACGAGGACCAGCTGTCTGACGCCCGGGCTTCGTGTGGCCGTATCAGCGGCGGGGTAGAAGTGGCAGGCGCGCGGCCCGCGGCGCCGATGTTACGGTCGCGCGGCTGGGTGATCTCTTCCTCCGTTTGGTCGCTTCGAGTGTGCGTTCCGGGAGGCTTGGCGTGCTGAGGGGGTGGGCGGATTGGGCATTGGGTATCGCGCTCGTGGATCTCAGTGGTTGGGCCGCGGGTTATCGCTAGCGGGAGTTGGGTGCCGGGTGCTTGGCCGGTTCGGAGGTGCGTGTCTGGCCAGGGTGGTCGAGTAGCGCGGTGAGCAGATCGGCGAGCCAGGACCGGAACCGGGCTGGGTCGTTGTCGAGGAGCAGTTCGGTGGTGGCGCCGTCATGGATGGCCATGACAGCCCGGGCGAGGCCGTCGGGGGTTTGCAGGGATGCGGGGAGGCTGGAGCGGTCGATGGCGGGGGCCAGGGAGGTTGCGAGCGCGTCGCGAAGCTGGTTGCGATGGGCGACGAGCGCGGCCGCGACTTCGGGATTGCGGGCGGCGTAGAGCCGGAAGTCTGTGCTGACGAGGATCCAGTCGCGGTCGACCGTGAGCGCTTGAACGGCCTCGGCGACTAGTTCGGGGATGTCGTTGGGTGGGTGGGTCAGGCCGGCGGCGACGTGGTGGGCGAGCAGCGCGCTGCGCTCGGTGTAGAGGGCGAAGAAGAGCTCGTCGAGAGTGTCGAAGTTTGAGTAGAACGCGCCGCGTGTGTAGCCCGCCGCCTCGCACACCTCTTCGATGCTCGCCCGTCCGAACCCGCGGGTAGCGAACACGCCAAAGGCGGCGTCAAGGAGCCGGGCGCGGGTTTCGGGTCGACGCCGGGTCACTCGCGCTGGCGTCCCGTCGGCTCGAAACGTGGCCCGTCGGGCCCGTTGGCTGGGTGATCGCTTCGGTGTGTGTTCAGGCGTCATCCTCCCCCTCCTCCTCAATACATCGACGTATCCGATACGTTGATGTATTAT
>JBKQJQ010000637.1:0-3180 GCA_052147875.1 Solirubrobacteraceae bacterium
GCCCCGCTCTGCGTACGGTTTCTCGAAGCTCGCCGGCGAGGTCTACACGCGCGCCGCCCACGACCAGCACGGGCTGCGGTACACGATCTGCCGCCCGTTCAACGCCTACGGACCCGGTGAGCTGCCAAACACCGACGAGCCGGGGATCGCGCACGCCGTCCCGGACCGGATCGCCAAGACGCTGTCCGGACAGCGGCCACTCGAGATCTTCGGCTCCGGCGAGCAGACGCGGACGCTGACGCACGTCGACGACATCGCCGACGGCGTCGTGACAGCGATGGCGTCGCCGGCCGGCGAGAATCAGGACTTCAACATTTCCGCCTCGCGCGAGCTGACCGTTGCCGAGCTGGCGGCGCTGGTCTGGGAGGCGTGCGGCGAGGACCCGGCCGAGTTCGAGCTCAAGCACCTGCCGAGCTTCGACGTCGATGTACAGCGCCGCTGGCCATCGGTTGAGAAGGCGCGCCGGCTGCTGGGTTGGGAGGCGAAGGTCGAGCTGCGCGAGGGGCTGGCGCAGACGGTCGCATGGCTGCGCGACCACGCGCCGGTCGGCGCCGAGGGTGCGGGATGAGCCGGCGCCGCGCGCTGATCACCGGGATCACCGGCCAGGACGGCTCCTACCTGGCGGAGCTGCTGCTCGAGCAGGGCTACGAGGTGCACGGGATGGTGCGCCGCTCGTCGACCGAGAAGGCCGAGCGGATCGAGCACCTTCGGGATCAACTCCATCTTCATCAGGGAGACCTGCTCGATAGTCGCTCACTGGTCGACGCGCTGCGCGCGGCGCAACCGGATGAGATCTACAACCTGGCCGCGATGTCCTACGTCGCCGCCTCATGGGCGCAACCGACGCTGACCGCAGAATTCTCCGGCACGGCCGTCACGCGGTTGCTCGAGGCGATGCGCGAGGTGTGCCCCGAGGCGCGCTTCTACCAGGCCTCGTCGTCGGAGATGTTCGGCAAGGTCCGCGAGGTGCCCCAGAACGAGCTGACGCCGTTCTACCCGCGGTCACCGTACGGGGTGGCTAAGGCGTACGGGCACTTCATCACGGTCAACTACCGCGAGTCCTATGGGCTGCATGCGACCAGCGGAATACTTTTCAACCACGAATCAGAGCGTCGGGGGCTGGAGTTCGTGACTCGCAAGATCAGCTGGCACGCGGCTGCGATCAAGCTCGGGCTGCGTGACAAGCTCGCGCTCGGAAACCTCGCCGCCGAGCGAGACTGGGGCTTCGCGGGTGACTACGTGCGGGCGATGTGGCTGATGCTGCAGCAGGACGAGCCGTCCGACTACGTGGTCGCGACCGGCGTCGCGCACTCGGTCCGCGAATGCGTCGAGGTGGCGTTCGACCACGCCGGGATCCCGGTCGACGACCATGTCGTGATCGACGAGGCCTACATGCGCCCAGCCGAGGTCGAGCACCTGATCGGCGACGCGACCAAGGCACGCGAGCAACTCGGTTGGACGCCCGGGGTCAGCTTCGAGCAGCTGATCCGGATGATGGTCGACGCCGACCACGAGCTGCTCAAGCGCGAGCGGCGCTGAGCGGCGACGCCGCCCGGCTACTCGCGGCTGACGCTGAACGAGCAGCCGCGCGCCTCGAGCTCGGCGAACAGGCCGCTCGGCACGATGCAGCGCTCGGGCGCCATCACGCCCCGCGCGGCGATCGCGCCTCGCGCCAGGAGCCGCACTGTGGCGGCCATCGGCGCGGCGGTCGACACGACCGAGCCGCCGAGGCCGAAGTGTGGATCGGTCCGCGCGCGCACCTGGACCGTCTCGCCGCCGGTGGAGCGGACCGTAACGAGGTGGACCGACACGGTCTGCGCCGAGGCGGGCGCCGCCTGCGCAGCGGCGGCGGCCAGCTCCGCGGCCGAGGCGCGGGCCAGATCCTGGAGCCTGCTGAGCAGCGCCGGCGCCAGCGAGAGCCTGAAGCTCGCCGCCGGGCACCCGAAGCTGTCGCCGAACGTCGCCAGCTCCGAGTGCAGCGTGTAGATCGTCTGCGCCTCTCCGATCGGATCGCCGTATTGGACCGGACCGCCGTCGGTCATCGGCGTCACCTCGACCGGGCGCCCGGCGCGGATCAGCACCGGCGCCAGCGTCAGCTCGTCGATCAGTGTCTGCAGCGCGTACGGGGGCCGCAACTGACCGTCGGTCGCAACCACCGGATCGCGACCGGCAGCGCAGACCTCGATCGAGTCGATCTGCGCGCCCGGACCCAGCAGCTCGACGCCGTGGCGCGCCATCACGTTGGTCTTGCCAGGGCTCGAGCCGATCCCGAGCAACCCCAGCAGCCCCGCCTGCTCGAACTGATGGCTCAACCCCAGCTGGCGTCGCGTCGTCCAGTACAGACCGCCGAGATCGAGGTAGTGGCAGCAGGCGGTCAGGCACGCCTGCATCGCCTCGAGGTTGATGCGGTACGACGCCGCGTTGACGAGTACGTCGCACCCACGCAGGCTCGCGGCAAGCTCGTCGACTGCGCGTGCGTCGACCGCCTCCGCGCGGGCCTTGCCACCCCCGTGCTCGACGGAAGCTGCCGCCCGACCGGGATCGACATCGAGGAGCAGCAGCCCTGCCACCTCGTCTGACCGCGCGAGGTCATGGATGATCGCCGGCGCGATCGTGCCGGCGGCACCCAGTACCGCGACCTGCAGTGGTCTCCCCTCCCCGGGCATAGCCGGTGCACCATAACGGCCAGCCGGTTGTACTGACCGTACAAGGCCAACTACCCGTTGTCATGCAGATTCGCCTTGCGCCCGTCCGCCGCCCCCCGTAAGTTTTCACAACCTTGGAGAGTTCAGCCACGACCGCGCCGGTCCCGGCCCTCGCCGACGCCGAATTTGCACCGGGCAACAAGGGCCTCAAGACCGATGCGCTTGGCTACGGCTCCAACCTGGTCATCGCGATCGCCTCCACGGCACCCGCCTACAGCCTCGCGGCGACGCTGGGCTTCGTGGTCGCGGTCGCCGGCATGGGCACCCACGCGCCCGCGGTCCTGGTCGTCGCGTTCATTCCGATCCTGTTCGTGTCCGTCGGCTACCGGTTCTTCAACCTCGCCGATCCGGACGCCGGGACGACGTTCGCCTGGGTGACACGCACGTTTGGCCCGCAGATCGGCTGGATCAACGGCTGGGCGATCTTTCTCGCCGACGTGATCGTGATGGCATCGCTGGCCGAGATCGCCAGCAA
>JBKQJQ010000638.1:0-4260 GCA_052147875.1 Solirubrobacteraceae bacterium
CATCACTGCGGCGGTAGCCATCTTCCTGATGCTCACCGTCGTCGCTGGTCTCACGGACCCAGCTGAGGAGTGGTCGACGGTTCGAGGACTCCTCAGATCACGACGACGCCCTACCGATTTGCGACGCTAAGCGCGAAGGGTCACGATGACGACACGTGATCGAACCTCATCGCCTGGCGTGAGCGACCCCTCGGCGGAACCACGGCGCGTGGCCCTAGCCGCCACGGCCGTAATCCGCGGAGGAGTGTGGCGTCACATCGAGGATCTCGCGACGGCGCTGCAGGCTAGGGGTATAGAGGTGATCGTCGGCCTGCTCCCGCGCGCGGTGGCGCTTCAGGAGGCCGCGACCAACGCCGGACTTGACTGGCAGTTACTCAGCGAGACGGTCGGCCGCGAAGTCGATCTGTGGCATATCCACCTCCATGACACCTATGATTTGGTCGCGCTGCGGACGATGATCGCACGACGAGCCCGCGGACCGGTGATCGTGACCGAGCACTTACCGCGCACGCTTGCGTCCGACAGTCGGCTGGGACCGGACTTCCAGCGAAAGCCGGGCGCAGCCCAAGCCAAGACGCTCTTCAAGAGGGCCCAATTCGCGCTCGCCAGCGAGGTCATCGCGGTGGGCACGAGTTCTAGGACATTCCTCGAACAGCGGTACTCACTCCGGCCGGGCAAGGTGACGGTGGTCCACAATGGAGTCGTGGCTACGCGGGAGGCGGTAGCACCGAATCCACCCATTGGCCGTATGCATGTGCTGGCAATTGGTAATCTCGGCTGGCAGAAGGGCTTCGACGTTCTGCTTGAAGCGATTCGCTTGGCCAAACGTGACTGGGACGTCACGGTACTGGGCTCGGGCGCTCAGCTCGACAAGCTCAAGGTAGTCGCTGCGACGCTTCCGCCCGGTCGGGTTGAGTTCTGCGATTGGACCGATGACCCGCGTCCTCACCTATTGGCGGCGAACGTTGTTTGCATGCCGTCCCGGTGGGAGTCGTTCCCTTATGCCGCCCTCGAGGCGTCCCAGCTCTGTCGCCCCGTGATCGCCTCTCGGGTGGATGGTCTGGATGAGATCGTGGTTGATGGCGTGTCGGGCCTACTCGTCACCCCAGAAGACCCGAGCGAGCTCGCAGACGCGCTCGATCGTGCAGCTGCTAACCCCGACCTAGTGGAATTACTCGCACTTGGCGCGCGACGCAAAGTCACGCAATACTCCATCTCGGCGATGCTGGCCGCTACTCTGGCCGTTTACCGGCGTGTGTGCTCCAAGGCGCCTCGCGACCGACGGCCGCGGCTAGAGATAGCCGTTGGCGGCGTTCTCGGTCCATTTAAGCCAGCGCGGCACGTCCTCACGCGGAGCCCGGGACCCGTATCCGGAAGCAGCGACCGCTCCGAGAAGGACGCCGACGCATGCGGCGACCGACTCGTAGTAGACGACGATGTCAGTGACCCAGCAGATCAGCAGCGCGACCACGGCTCCGGCCAGGCCGGCTCCTAAGATGGGATGCGCGCGCAGGCCGGCCCTCACATCCTGGAACAACCCGGCGAACAGGATGAAAAAGAGCGCGACGGCGAACAGCCCGCCCTCACCGATCAACTGAAGGTACGTGGAGGCGGCATTTGCGAACTGCCCGGTGCCGGCCCGGGTTCCAGCGCCCGCCGAGGGCGTGTACCGCAGAAGCAGGCTGCCGATATTGCCGATTCCGACGCCAGCTAAGGGGTGGTCCACGAAACCCTCTTTGAACGCAGCCGACCAGTACTGCAGGCGCTCCTGTTCGCCCTCGGCCTGACCCCGCTGAGCCTGTGTCTTGCCTTGAGTTACCGTCGGAGCGAAGATCGACGAGACGCGCGCGGTCAGGCCAGAGCCGCCAAACGCCAGCGCTACCGCCACGACCAGCGCGACGCCAATCAGCACGAACGGAGCGGTCCTGCGTCGGAGTTTACGAGGCAGAAACAGCAGGACGAGCAGCAATGCGAAGACGTCCGCGATCCAACTGGTTCGGTCGAGAGCCAGGATCAGAGCGGCGATCACGATCGCGAGGCCTCCGAGCACCAGAAGACGCGAGGTCCACGATCGGACTACCAGCAGCAACGCGACCATCAACGGAATTGCTATCGCGAGCGCGTTGCTCAGTGAAATGGGATCAGGGAACATCGCGCTGGGTCTCTTGAGGGAGCCGTAGATGTAGATGTAGTTGGCCGCATGGCCGGTCGTGCCCGGCGTCGAGTACAGGTTCACGGTCCGCCCTGTTTTGGCCGACCAGATCGCGATCACTCCCTGGATCGCGGCCTGCACGGCGACCGCAACGAACACGACCTTCATCCCCTGCTCGTCTCGGGCGGTGTGGAACACAAGCCAGCCCACCGACAGCAGTAAGAAGAGCGAGATGACGAACTGGTGGTTGTTCGAACCGTCGGAGAGCGGAATCAGCAGCAACGGGAATGTGACCACTGCCGCCCATCTCAGTGCGGGAGGCCGACCGGGCGCCGACTCGGTGACCACCGTGAGCAGGAATCCCACCGCGAGTAGAGGCACAAGGACCGAGACTCGAGTTCCGGCCAGCTCGGCCGTAGCGCCGACGAACGGCGCCGCGACGACCACCAGACCGGTGATCAGGTGCATCGGCTTGTCCGTCAGCGCCGCGGAAAAGACGACCAACGGCGCAAGCACTGTAAGCGCATACTTGAGCGTCGTCGGAACGCTGAACGCCTCGGCCTCGACCCAACCGCTGGCCGCCAGGATCGTCAACCCCGCCGCCGCCAGGAGAATCACAGTCCGCGTCGACAGCCGCGAGGTGGCGGAGACCATCATCCGGTGGCCGCAGTAGGGTGTAACGAAGCACACCGCGGATGTGTTAGGTCAGCCGGGCGCTGGACGCTCATTGCAACGTGCGTCTCATCCCGAAGTACACCACGAGGCGGCCGAGGATCAGGAGACCGACAAGGAACCCGACGAGCGCGTAGAGCGGCGGCTTCGGCGCCGTTTGGCTTCCGGGTCCGGCTTGACTGACGAGCGTGACCGATGGGCGGCCGGCCTCTGCGGTCTGAGCAACGCTTGCCTCGGCCGCGGCGCGTTGCGCGACAAGAGTGCCCAGCTCCGACTCCAGGGCAACAGCCGCAGCAGAACCCGGTCCTGCGCTCTGGATTTGGTCTTGGGTCTGTGCGATCTGTGTGTTTAGTGGCTGCAGCTGCGCCAACGAAGCTTTCCGATAGCCCGCTGCCTGAGCTTCGACCTGCCGCGTGATGTACTTGACAAACGCGCCGGTGACGGCCGCGGCGCGCTGCTGGGCAAGATCTGGGGAGTTCGCGGTGGCCTGGATCGAGATCAGGTTCTGAGCTCCCACCTGCCCGCCGGTGATGGCGGTTGACGGGATACCCGCGGCTGGATCAGCCAGTGCTTTGTCGGCCGCCACGAGCACCGACGTCGCGCTGACCTCCTGTGCGTACTGGCCCGCGAGGTTATTCGCGCCTAGCGACGTGTCGTTCACATCGGTTCCGCTGACCACCACCGCAACCTTGGCTGAGGAGGTATACGTAGCGGGGACGGCCTTGCTGACAGCGTAGACGCCAGCCGTGATGACGAGTGCGCCGCCGAGCACTATCCACCACCGGCGCAGGAGAATCGATGCTGGAGTGGTGGCGTATGCACGCGGGCGGGCCGTCTTAGACCGACTGCTGGACGGCCGCTCGAAGTCGTACAGTGCCTCCTTATCTTCGATCAAAGCGGTTCTCACCTTTTCGTCGATCGCTTACGAACCGGCTCGCCGGCGCTGTACGATCCGCCCCCGCGCGACGTATGACAACCGGGGCCACTCACAGTTGTCATTCGCTCGACAGCCGCGAGCGAGTCTAGCAACGACCACTTGGCCGGCGTCCCGGGTGGTCGGGAGGACGTGCTGTTCGCTCCGCACCAATGCCCCGTCGCGCCTCACAGCAGCGATCCGTAGACCTCTGCCCATCGGTCGACCATCGCGTCGGCGCCGTATGCTCGGCGGCGCTCACGCTGGTTGGCGAGAAAGCGCTCGCGCAGGCCGGCATCCGCCAGCAGCGAGCGGATCAAGCCGGCCGCCTCGGCTTCGGTGCGGCACACCTGCTCGGGGCCGAGTACTTCGCGGTTGGGGCCGATGTCGCTTGCCACAACGATCGCGTCGAACGCCATCGCTTCGAGCACCGAGAGCGGGAGCCCGTCCCACGCGGTCCAGTGGAGATAGATCGTGGTGTCGGTCAGCGCTTCCAGGGTCTTGGCGCGTGGCATCCAGCCCG
>JBKQJQ010000639.1:0-11064 GCA_052147875.1 Solirubrobacteraceae bacterium
GATGTTCGCCAGTGATCCGGTCTCGAGGTTGTCGATACAGATCACGCGATTACCACGCGCGAGCAGCTCATCGCAGAGGTGCGAGCCGAGGAACCCGGCGCCGCCGGTGACAAGGCAGGTTGGCATGAGTCGCAATCTACCGGTGCGCCCGCCGACGTGGCCCCGCCGGCGCCCGGACGGCGTCGACCGGCCGCTCCCTGTGCGGGGCGCGGACTTTAAACGCGGACGACTGCTCTGCCGGGGTTCCTGCCGGCTGCCGGCGCGGACCGGCCGCTCCCTCACGCGCCGATCTCGAGCAACTCCTGATAGAGCGCCAGCGATGCTTCGCCGATCCGCCGCACGACTTCGTGCTCGGCTGGGCCGGCGGGCACCACCGGCAGCGACACCACGCCGGCCCCGCTGACGTTGACATCGAACTCGTCCAGCACCCGATCCGCGGCGGCGTGCCAGCCGCCCGGCTGGCCTGCCCGCGCCACCGCGGCGCCGTCGTCGCTGACGTCGATCCGGTGCTCGCGCTGCAAGACCCGCACGCGAACGGGATCTCCCGGCCGGTACTCGAGCCCGGTGTCAATCACCGCCTGGCTGCGACCTGTCGCGATGCTTCAACCTCCTCCTTGAGCTCGCCGCACAATGTGTTCGTCGGCGCGGCGAATCGTGACCCGTTCGGCGTCAAGGTGCTCGAGCAGCGCTTGAGCGAACTTCCGCGACGTTCCGAGCCGGTCCCGGAGCTGAGCGATCGTGATCGAACCGCCGTGCTCCGATGCCGTTTCGATAACGATCTGTTTGACCGCGTCGATCGTCACCGGGTGGTAGTGCAACGAGCGGTTGACGCGCACGGCCCGTCCGGCCTCGCGCAGCGCGGCGAGGTCGTGTGGATCGAGCTCGGCGTCGAGTGGCGGCGCAAAGCCCGCGGCGAGCAGCCGCGCTTCGAGCGCCAGCGCCGACGGAGCCAGCGCGAGCGGCTCAGACGCCGCCTCGACCGGAGCCGTCTTCGGCACCGGCGCTGGTTCCACCTCTCCGGCTGCGAGCCGCGTCAGCCGGCTGACGAGGTTCCTGCTGGGCCCGTGCTTGCGGGGGTGCGGGTCGAGCACCCTGCCACCACCGAGCGTGTCCGGCGGCGCGATGCGGCGGACCACGACCCGGTCGCCGACGTCCGCGATCAGCGGTTGCTCGAGCCGGAGCTGCCAGAAGCTCCCACCAAGCCACGTCAGCCGCGCCGGCGCCTCGCGTGTTCCGTGGTGAACCTGAACGCGCGCGCCGGTGGTCGGCTCTGCCTGCCCGAACTCGAGCTCGGTGTCGAGCAGGTAGGCCGCGCGCAGCTCACTGTCGAGCCCGACGACCACATCGCCGCGAGCCGCGTCGCTGACCGCCAGCCCAGCGAGGTTGATCGCGACCCGCTGTCCGGCCGCCGCGCGCTCGACGGGCACGTCGTGGACATGGACCTCGCGGGCCCGCGTTCGCCGCCGCCCGGGCAGTAGCTCCAGCAGGTCGCCCCGTCCGACCGAGCCCGCCCACAACGTACCCGTGACCACCGTCCCGGCGCCCTTGATCGTAAACACGCGATCGACGTGCAAACACGTGCTGCCCTTCTGAGCAGCACGGCTCGGCACCGTCGCGGCCACCCGGCCCAGCGCGTCGCGCACGGTGTCCAGCCCCACGCCGGTACGCGCGCTGACGGCCACGACGTCGGCGTCCGGGAGCAGCTCGCCCGCTTCGAGCATCGCGACCTCAGGGTCGGCGAGATCGGCCTTCGTCACCGCGACGACTCCGTTGGTGACCTGCAACGCGCGCAGCACGGCGGCGTGTTCGCGTGTCTGCGGCATCACCCCGTCGTCGGCCGCGATCGTCATTAGGTACATGTCGATCCCGGTCGCGCCGGCGACCATCGTTCGCACGTAGCGCTCGTGGCCGGGGACATCGATCACTGACACCTGGGCGCCGCTGGGAAGCTCGAGGCTCGCGTAGCCGAGTTCGATCGAGATCCCGCGCGCACGTTCCTGGGGTAGACGATCGGTGTCGACCCCTGTCAACGCCCGGATCAGGGCCGTCTTTCCGTGGTCGATGTGGCCGGCGGTCCCTAGCGTCAGCGGTGAGTCGCTCATCCGGCGGCTAGCGCCTCACGGACGGCCGCAACGACGAGCTCGACCTGTTCGTCGGTCAGCGTGCGCGGATCCAGTACGACACGGCCGTCGTGGATCCGGGCGATCACCGGTGGGTCGGCGGCTCGCAGCCGCGCGGTCAGCTCGGCCGGCGCGAGCGCCACGTCGAGGGCCACCGCGGGCCCTTCGAGTTCGGTCACCGGCAGCGCGCCGCCGCCAGCTTTCGAGCTCGCCCAGACCAGCTCGGCGCGCGGGCCGATTCCGTCGCGCAGTCGCTCCGCGCGTGCGCTGAGAACATCAGCGGCGGCGTCGAGCATCGCCAGCACCGGCACCGCCGCGCGGGCATGAGCCCAATCGCGGTACAGGGCCAATGTGGCCTCGAGCGCCGCCAGCGACAGCTTGTCGATCCGCAGCGCCCGGGCGAGTGGATGGTTGCGTGCTGCGCCGACCGCCTCCTCGCTTCCGAGCAGCAGACCGGCCTGGGGGCCTCCGAGCAGCTTGTCGCCCGAACAGCAGACGAGCGCCGCGCCCGCGTCCAGGGAACGCTCGAGGTCGGGCTCGTCCGCGAGCGCGGCGATCGAATCGCGATTCGACATCACGCCCGAGCCGAGGTCGTCGATCACCGGCGCCCCGAGCGAGCACATTTCCTCGATCGTGGCCTGCTCGACGAACCCGACCGTTCTGAAGTTCGACTGGTGGATGCGAAGGATGGCCCCGACTGGCACCGCGGCGCCCGCCAGCGCTTGCGCATAGTCGGCGAGCTTGGTGCGGTTGGTCGTCCCGACCTCGATCAGCGTCGAGCCCGACTGCGCGATCACGTCGGGGATCCTGAAGCCACCGCCGATCTCGACTAGCTGCCCGCGCGACACGACGACCGCTCTCCCGGGGCCGGCGAGCGCCGCCGCCGCGAGCAGCATCGCCCCGGCACCGTTGTTGACGACCATCGCCGCATGCGCTCCGGTCAGCTCCCGCAGCAGCCCCTCGAGGTGCATGTGCCGGGAGCCACGTAGCCCAGACTCGAGGTCGAGCTCGAGGTTGCTGTAGCCGCTCGCGGCCCGCCAGACCGCTTCGCGCGCGGCGGCCGGCAACGGCGCGCGCCCAAGGTTGGTGTGCACAATCACCCCGGTGGCGTTGATCACCTCGCGTAGCGAGGGTGATGACAGCTCCGCGAGGTGGCGGCGCGCGCGATCCAGGACGCTCGTCTCGCTGCCGCCATCGGAGATCATCAGCGACCGCTGCTCGTCGATCGCGCGGCGCGCGGCCGCGACGGCCAGCGCATGCGGCGCGTGCAGCTGGGCGGCGAGCTCATGGACCGCCGGCAGCCCCCTTAACTCGGGGTCACCCGGTCGCGCCATGGGCTCTCAGCTGGGCTTCACTCCGTCTACCCACGCGCCCTCCTCCCGCTTCCAGATCGGCGCCTGTGCCTTGATCTGGTCGATGATCTCGCGCCCCCCGGCGAACGCGGCGTCGCGGTGCGGCGCCGAGACCGCGATCACGACGGAGGGCTCCGACAGCGGCACGACGCCGACCCGATGTTCGGCGGCCGCCGCGCACAGTCCGTGGCGCTGCACGGCGGCGAGCACGATCTCCTCGATCTTGCGCTGGGCCATCTCCATGTAGGCCTCGTAGTCGAGCTCTGACACCTCGCGCGTGACCCCTTGGAAGGTGACGACGGCTCCGGCCCGCGGGTCGCGGACGTGCTCGAGCAGCGGATCGAGCGCGAGCGGCTGATCGGTCACTCGCACGCGCGCGACGTCAACGGACCCGCCCGACACCGGCGGGATCAGCGCCAGCTCGTCGCCGGCGCTCAATCTGTCGTCCTCGGCGGCGTACTGGTGGTTGACGGCCATCACGACCGGCATCCCGGCGGTGAGCTCGTGCATTGACGCGAGCGCGTCACGTACCCGGGCGCCCTCGGGCAGCTCCAGCGACACCTCGTCGCCGCCGGCGCGCTCGCGAAGCCCTGCGAACAGACGAACCCGTACCTGCATTGAGATTGAAGGCTATCTCGCGGCCCGCCTCGGATTGCGCGATCTGGCTCGCGATCTCGTCCGTCCGGCCGCCGTCGTGCGGTTCCGGCCGTGTTGGGGCGGGATTAGACATCGATGCTGCTCGCGCCAAGTTTGCATATGCTGGGCAGGTCTAATCGATCAGAGGGGGCGCAATGCGCACGAAGAGGTGGCTCTCCCTCGCGGTCTCGCTGCTAAGTGCGGCGGCGATCGTGGGATGTGGGAGCAGCAGCAGCAGTTCGTCGTCCAGTTCAGCGGCGGCCAGTTCGTCCAGCACGTCTGCCAGCAGCTCGGCCGCGGCGGGCTCTGACCCCGCGATCGTCGCGTTGGTGCCGAGCTCGCTGAAATCCAAGGGCTCGATCACCGTTGCCGCGGATGCCAGCTACGCGCCGAATGAGTTCATCGGGTCCGACGGCCACACGGTGGTCGGGATGGACGCCGATCTCAGCAATGCGCTCGCGCAGTTGATGGGCCTCAAGGCGAACATCGTCAACGCAACGTTCGACACGATCATCCCGGGCCTGGCCGCCGGCAAGTACGACATGGGCGCGTCGTCGTTCACCGACACCAAGGCACGTGAGAAGGTCGTCAATTTCGTCGACTATTTCCAGGCCGGTACGTCGTTCTTCACCAAGACCTCCGGCGGCGTGGCGGTCACGAACCTTTCGAGCCTGTGTGGCAAGTCGGTCTCGGTCGAAAGCGGCACCACCGAGGAGACCGACGCCAAGGCGCAGAGCGTGAAGTGCAAGGCCACCGGCAAGCCGGCGGTCAACGTGCTCGTGTTCCCGACCCAGACCGCGGCCAACCTGGCGCTTTCCAGCGGTCGCGCGCAGGTCTCGATGGCCGACTCACCGGTCGCGGCCTATCAGGTCAAGCAGTCACACGGGAACTTCAAGCTCGTCGGCGACACCTACGGGACGGCCCCATACGGGCTGGCGATTCCGAAGAACAGCACGCTCGACAAGGCCGTGCTCGCCGGCGTCAAGGAGCTGATGAGCAACGGTACCTACGCGAAGATACTGACGAAGTGGGGGATCCAGAGCGGCGCGATCCCCGCCTCGGAAGTCAAGATAAACGGCGCGACAAGCTAGGAGTCGGCAGACTGTCGCTCTGAGGTGAATACCTCCGAGCTTTCGACCAACGCACCGGAGCCGCCCGACGAGATCGAGGCCGTTCCGGTGCGCCGTCCCGGACGCTGGGTCGCCGCCGCGCTCGTGCTTCTGATCGCGGCGTCGATCGTCCGCTCGATCGTCACTGACAAGAACTTCCAGTGGCATGTCGTCGGTCACTACCTGTTCAACTCGCGCATCCTGCACGGGGTCCTGGTCACGATCGAGCTGACGGTCGCATCGATGGTGGTCGGGATCACGCTGGGTGTCGTGCTGGCGGTCATGCGCCTGTCACCAAACCCGATCGTCTCTGGCGCAAGTTGGCTCTACATCTGGTTCTTCCGCGGCACGCCACTCCTGGTCCAGATCCTGTTTTGGTACAACATCGCCGCTCTGTTCCCGGTGATCTCGATCGGGATTCCGTTCGGCCCCGCAATCATCCACGGGCACGCGAACACGGTGATCACCGCGTTCGTAGCGGCGTTGATCGCGCTCAGCCTCAACGAGGGCGCGTATATGGCCGAGATCGTCCGCGCGGGGATCATCTCGGTCCCGGAGGGGCAGACCGAGGCGGCCCAGTCGCTGGGTATGAGTCGCGTCCAAACGCTGCGGCTGATCGTGCTCCCACAGGCGATGCGGGTGATCATCCCGCCGACCGGCAACGAGACGATCTCGATGCTCAAGAACACTTCGTTGATAAGCGTCACCGCGTACGCCGAGCTCCTCTACTCGGTCCAGGAGATCTACGACGTCAACTACCTGGTGATCCCGCTGCTGATCGTGGCGAGCATCTGGTATCTCGCCCTGACCAGCGTGCTGTACGTCGGGCAGTACTTCATCGAGCGGCGCTACGGCCGCGGGTTCTCGCGTGCCGAGCGCGCGACGATGGCCGCGCGGTGGCTCAGCCTTGGCCGCGGCGGAGGCAGCGAGGCGGGAGCGATCGGATGACCGACGTGATGGTCAAGGCCGAGCGGGTCCACAAGCGCTTCGGCCGACTGGAGGTGCTCAGGGGGATCGACCTCGAGGTCAACCGCGGCGAGGTGATGTGCATGCTCGGGCCATCGGGCTCGGGAAAGTCGACGTTCTTGCGTTGCATCAACCACCTCGAGAAGATCAACGCCGGCCGCCTGTATGTCGACGGCGAGCTGGTCGGCTATCGCGAGGCGGGGGGCAAGCTGCACGAGTTGCACGAGCGGGAGGTGGCGGGCAAGCGGGCCGAGATCGGAATGGTGTTCCAGAGCTTCAACCTGTTCCCGCACATGACCGCGCTCGACAACGTGACGCTCGCGCCGGTCAGGGTCGGCAAGCTCAAGCGCGAGCAGGCGCGAGCCCGGGCGCGGGAGCTGCTTGCGCAGGTTGGTCTCGAGGACAAGCTCGACGTCTATCCGGTCGCGCTGTCGGGCGGCCAGCAGCAGCGCGTCGCGATCGCGCGCGCGCTCGCGATGCAACCGAAGCTGATGCTGTTCGACGAGCCAACCTCGGCGCTGGACCCCGAACTCGTGGGCGACGTGCTCGACGCGATGCGTCAGCTGGCTCACCACGGGATGACGATGATCGTCGTCACGCACGAGGTCGGCTTTGCCCGCGAGGTCGCCGACACGGCCGTGTTCATGGACGAGGGCGTGGTCGTCGAGGCCGGAAAGCCGGCCGATGTGCTCGGCAACCCGCAGCACCATCGCACCAAGGAATTCCTCTTGAAGGTGCTGTAGGGCTAGGCGCAGCCCCCGGTAACCTCCGACGCGATGGCCACCGCCGACGAGCACCGCACGATCGCCCCGATCGTCGGTCCCGACGATCCTCGCCGCTTCACCGACTCGGGGATCGAGATCAAGCCGGCCTACGACGCGCACGATCTGCCGCCGGACCTCGACGTGCAGCTTGGCGAGCCCGGCGAATATCCGTATACGCGGGGCATTCACCGCGACATGTACCGCAAGCAGTTGTGGACGATGCGCCAGTATGCGGGCTACGCGAGCGCCAAGGAGTCCAACGAGCGCTACCGCTACCTGCTGTCGAAGGGGTCGACCGGGTTGTCGATGGCGTTCGACCTGCCGACCCAGCTCGGCCTCGACTCCGACGATCCGCGCTGCCTGGGGGAGGTCGGGCGGACCGGGGTTGCGATCGACACGATCGACGACATGCGGACCGCGTTCGATCAGATTCCGCTCGACCAGGTGTCCACCTCGATGACGATCAACGCCCCGGCGAGCGTATTGCTGCTCCTCTACGAGCTGGTCGGCGAGGAGCAGGGCGTGCCGTCGGATCAGCTCCGCGGCACGACCCAGAACGACATCCTCAAGGAGTACATCGCGCGCGGCAACTACATCTATCCGCCGGCGGGTGCGATCCGGCTGACGACGGATCTGTTCGCGTACTGCGATCAGCGAGTGCCGAAGTGGAATACGGTCTCGATCAGCGGTTACCACTTCCGTGAGAAGGGCTGCTCGGCCGTCCAGGAGGTCGCGTTCACGCTCGCCAACGGGATCGCCTACGTGCAGGCGGCGCTCGAGGCGGGGCTCGAGATCGACAGGTTCGCGCCGCGGCTGGCGTTCTTCTTCAACGGGCACAACAACGTCTTCCAAGAGATCGCCAAGTTCCGCGCCGCGCGCCGGATGTGGGCCGAGATCATGCGCGAGCGGTTCGGCGCCCAGGACGAGCGCTCCTGGCGGCTGCGCTTCCACACGCAGACGGGCGGTGTCACGCTGACCGCCCAGCAGCCCGAGAACAACATCATCCGTGTCGCGTTGCAGGGCTTCGCCGCTGTCTGCGGCGGCACCCAGTCGCTGCACACGAACGGTTTCGACGAGGCGCTCGCGTTGCCGACCGAGCGGGCGGCGAAGATCGCGCTGCGGACGCAGCAGATCATCGGCTACGAGTCGGGCGCCGCCGACACAGTCGATCCCTTCGCTGGCTCGTACTTCGTCGAGGCGCTGACAGACGAGATCGAGACCCGCGCCCGCGAGCTGATCGCCAAGATCGACGAGCTGGGCGGCTCGGTCCAGGCGATCGACTTCATGACCAACGAGATCGAGGAGTCGGCGTTCGGTTATCACGAGCGTTACCGGATCGGGCAGGACGTCGTCGTCGGCGTCAACAAGTTCGTCGAGGACAGCGCCGAGGTGCCCGACATCCTGCGGGTCGACCCCGAATCGGAGCTTCTCCAGGTGGAGCGGCTAAAGGCGTTCAAGTCGGACCGCGATGCCGAGCTCGTCCAACGCCGGCTGGAGGAGGTCCGCGGATGCGCCCGCGGGGCCGACAACCTGCTGCCGGTGCTCCGCGCCGCGCTCAAGGATCGCTGTTCGATGGGCGAGGTCTGCGCCGCGATGCGCGACGTGTTCGGCGATTACCGGCCGTCTTTCTAGCTCTTGCTGGTCGCCGGTGCGTTCACCGACTTTGTGCTGGCCGTTCACATCCTCGCGGTCGTGGTCGCGTTTGGCGCCACGTTCGCCTACCCGCTGATGTTCGCCGGCGCCCGGCGCGCGGATCCGAGCGTGATGCCATGGCTGTTCAGTGTCATGCAGCGGATCGACCGCTACATCGTCAATCCGGGTCTGACCGTGGTCCTGATCGCGGGGATCGTGCTGGCGACCGAGGAGCACCGCTGGGGCGACTTCTTCGTCCAGTGGGGGGTAGGTGCGGTGCTGGTGATCGGCGCGATCGTCGGCTCGTTCATGATCCCCCGCGAGGGCAAGCTCGCTCGGGTCGCGGCGCGTGACCTCGCGGCGGCATCAGGCGGGGACTCACCCTGGAGTTCGGAGTACGACACGCTGCTGCGACAGGTGTCGCTCGGCGGCGCGGTGCTCGACCTGATCGTCGTCGTGACGATCTTCATGATGGCGACCCACGCCTGAGCGATGCGGACCTTCGTCGCCGGGCGCGAGCGGGGTGATCGGCCTCAGGCTGGTGCCGCTGCTGAACGCCGACGGGCACGGGGTCGCCGGGATGACCCCGATGCCATCCGGGTTTGGAACGTTAAGCACCGATAGCGTGTATTTGGTTCCAAGCCGCGCGCTCAGCGCTCGCTGTCGAGCTCGGCCATCTGCGCCTCGGCGTACCGTGGCCCGGCCGCCTCGCCTGCAGCGTCCTGGAGCTCGGCGAGCTCGGCTTCAGACAGCGTCAGCGCAAGTCCAGTCAGCGCCTGCTTGAGCTGATCGACGCGCCGCGCCCCGATCAGGGGCACGATGTCGTCGCCGCGCGACGCGACCCACGCGATCGCGAGCTGCTGGACGGCCGCGCCACGCGCCGCCGCGAGCTCGTGCAGACGCCGCACCAGCTCGAGGTTGTGGGCCCCGTTGTCGACGTTGAAGCGCGGGAACCGGCCGCGGATGTCGCCCGGCGCCCGTCCCCGGGCCGGGTCGAAGCTGTCTGACAAGAGGCCGCGCGACAGGATCCCGTAGGCCGTGACCGCGATCCCCAGCTCCCGGCAGGTGGGCAGGATCTCATGCTCGATCTCGCGTGAGATCAGCGAATACTCGATCTGCAGGTCGGAGATCGGATGCGTCGCGGCCGCGCGGCGGATCGTCTCGGCGCCGACCTCCGAGAGACCGATCGCGCGCACGTAGCCGTCCTGGACCAGTTCTCCGATTGCTCCGACCGTCTCCTCGATCGGCACCTTCTGATCGAGGCGCGCCGGGCGGTAGATGTCGATGTGGTCAGCGCCCAGGCGCCGCAGCGAGTAGGCAGCCGCGGTTTTGACCGCGGCGGGACTGGCGTCGTAACCGAGCCATGCGTTGTCGGGTCCCCGCTGGGCCCCGAACTTGACGCTCAGGCGGTAGGCGCCGCGAGCGGTGTCGGCCAGCGCGCGGCCGATCAGCATCTCATTGTGGCCCATCCCGTAAAAGTCGCCGGTGTCGATCAGCGTGATGCCGGCGTCCAGCGCGGCGTGGATCGTCGCGATGCTCTGGTCCTCGGCCGCGGGCCCGTAGACGCCCGACATTCCCATGCAGCCAAGACCGGCTCTGTCAGCGCTCACTTGCTCTGCCTCCCTCTTCGCACGCCTTCTCGGATGTTCGCCGATGCAAGCTCTCAAACCCCGGGAGGAGTCGCGCCGCGACGACCGAACCCCGGAGTCATGACAATCCACGAGGCTAGCCGCACGCTGCTCAAATCACCGCCTGAATTGTGGACCGAATGCAGCGATGCGAGCTCGCTCAGCCGCCATCTCGACCAGTTTGGCGAGATCAAGATCACCCGGCTAGAGCCCGAAACCGCCGTTGCCTGGGAGGGCGAGAATGTAAGCGGCACGGTGAAGCTCGAGCCATCGGGCTGGGGGACGCGGGTGATTCTGACCGCCGAAGAGATCGATCCGGTGATCGAGGCCGAGCCCGAAGCCGACGCGGAACCGCAGCCCGCCTCCGCGCCCGAGCCGGCTGTGATCGAGCTGCCGGTGGTGAGTGCGCCTCCGCCGGTGCCGGAGCCAGCCGCCGCAGCCCCAGCCGAGCCGGAGCCAGCCGCCAAACCTGAGCCCCCATCCGAGCCGGAGCTCGCGGCCGACCCCAGCTCAGGGTTCCAACCTGACCTTGGGTCTAAAACAGGCTTCTTTGCACGCCTTTTTGGCGGCAAGCGGAAGTTCGCGTGGCCCCAGGTGGAGCCCGTCATGATCCCCGAGACCCGAGTTGGCGAGGTGGCACCAGAGCCCGTCGTCACGGCGAAGCCAGAGCCGGCCGCCGAGCCCGAGCTGCTCGCCGAGCCCGAGCCGCAGGCGAGCGAGCCACGGCGCGAGCCGGCCCCCGAGGCCCGTGAGCCCGCCCCCGAAGCCCCTGTGCCCGCCCCGGTAGCCCGTGAGCCCGCCCCCCAGGCCCGGGTGCCCCCCCCCCCACCCGCCCCGCCCGCCCCCCGCGCCACCCT
>JBKQJQ010000640.1:0-2800 GCA_052147875.1 Solirubrobacteraceae bacterium
GTCGGCGTGGTGACCCAGGAGAGCTACCTGTTCGGCGGCACGGTCCGCGACAACATCAGCTACGGGCGGCCCGAGGCGACCGACGAGGACGTCGTGGCCGCCGCGAAAGCGGCCTTCATCCACGACCGCATCATGGCTCTCGAGGACGGATACGACACGGTGGTCGGGGAGCGCGGCTATCGGTTCTCGGGCGGTGAGCGCCAGCGGCTGGCTATCGCCCGGGTGATCCTCGAGGACCCGCCGATCCTGATCCTCGACGAGGCCACCTCGGCGCTGGACACCGAAAGCGAGCGCGTCGTCCAACAGGCACTGGAGGCGCTGATGCAACGCCGCACCACGATCGCGATCGCCCACCGCCACTCGACCATCCGTAACGCTGACGTCATCTTCGCGATCGACCACGGCATGATCGTCGAGCGTGGAACCCACGACGAGCTGCTCGCCGCGGGTGGCCTCTACGCGCGTCTCTATCAGGAGCAGTTCGGCGACGGAGCGATCGAGGCCCACTGCAGCGACGGCGTTATCCTCGCCAACGGCCAGCCCTGCCGGCCATCGAGCCAGCGAACGCGGCCCGGCTCGGACATCGCGACTCCCCGCCCGACCGAGCCCGACGGCCTCCGCGAGCTCCCCGCGGAACTGCGTACCGCACTGGCCGTGTGACGCTTAGCCGACCGCCCGTCTGCACGATCGCTTCCGCGCCTCAGTTGGACCACCCTGCTACGTGCGTATGGCTACGCTCATTGGAGCGATGAAGCCGCCGACCGACAGTCCGATCCCCGCACCGCCGAGTCCGACGTTGTCCGCGTCGCAGCTGGCCACGCTCGCCGGGCTGGGTGAGGAGCGGATGGCAGAGGTGGGTGACGTGCTGTATGGCGTGGGGGATCGGAGTTATCCGTTTATCGCGATCCTCGAGGGTGAGGTTGCGATCCTCGACGCGGCCGGCAACGAAATCGTCCGCCACGGAGCCTCGGGTTTTCTCGGCGAGCTGAACTTGCTCTCAGGGCAGACGGTGTTCGTCACGGCGAGCGTCATCCAGCCGCTGCGTTACATCGCGGTCGATCGTATGGTGATGCGCTCGCTGCTGTACGAGGACGGATCGCTCAGCGACGTAGTACTGGGGGCGCTTATCGCCAGGCGCGAGGCCCTCCAGCGGGTCCAGGGCATCGGTCTGGAGATCGTGGGGCCGCACTCGTCGAATGCCACGATGCGGATGATCGAGTTCGCGCGCGCGAACCGCCTGCCGTTTACATGGCGCGACCCCGAGCGGGCGGACGATCGAGCAGCGGCGGCCCTGGTCGGGAGCCTCGATGAGAATCGCCTGCCACTGGTCAGGTTGCCCGGCGGCGCTGAGTTCGATGGCCCCTCCCCGGGCCAGGTCTCTCGCGCGCTCGGAATTGGCCGAGAGCTCGCCGCGCACGAGGAGGTCGATCTCCTCGTGGTCGGCGCCGGTCCCGCGGGCCTCGGCGCCGCTGTGTACGGAGCCTCCGAGGGCCTTGACACGCTCGTCGTCGAGAGCACAGGACTCGGCGGGCAGGCCGGTACGTCGCGGAGGATCGAGAACTACCTCGGCTTCCCGGCAGGTATAACGGGCAGCGAGCTTACGAGCCGCGCCGTCACCCAGGCGCGAAAGTTTGACGCTCGCCTGGCAACGCCATACCGTGCGGTTGCGCTCGAACCAGGTGACGGTCGCCACGTCGTGCGCCTTGAGGAAGATCACGAGATCGCCGCTCGCGCCGTCCTGATCGCTACCGGCGCGCAGTACCGACGGCTGCCCGTCGACGACCTCGACCAGTACGAGGGGATCAGCGTCTTCTACGCCGCGGGACCGCCCGAGGCCCAGCTCTGCGGGGCCGAGCGCGTCGCCGTTGTCGGCGGAGGGAACTCGGCCGGCCAGGCCGCCGTATGGCTCGCTCGGGGCGGGGCGCTGGTCACCCTGTTGCACCGGCGAGCGGACTTGCACGAGACGATGTCCGACTACCTCGTGCGCGAACTCGAGCGCTACGCCGTGGCGGTGCGCGACCGCAGCGAAATCGCCGAGCTCCATGGCACAGACGGTCAGCTCGAGGCGGTGACGCTGAAGAGCGGCGAGCGCCTGCGTTTCTCATTCCTGTTCCTGTTCCTCGGCGCGCTGCCATGCACCGAATGGCTCGACGACGCCATCGCGCGCGACGACCGCGGCTTCATTCTCACCGGCGCCGACGCCGCCGCTGGCAACCTGCTCGGCACCAGCCTCCCGGGTGTACTCGCAGCCGGCGACGTCCGCTCGGGCTCCACCAAGCGCTGCGCAACAGCCGTCGGCGAGGGAGCCTGGTCGGTGCAACTCGTGCATGCCCACCTTTCCCGGCGCTCATAGTCCGGGCTCGTTTGACGTCGGAGATGGTTCGCGAGACCCGTGTGGAGCGAGGGTGAGGCCGCGGGGTCACCCTCATTCCATTGGCACCACGCTCAGTCACGAAAATCCCCTACCGCAAATCATTGAACGCCGCCGCCGCTCACGTGAGTCGCCACAGCACCCGCGTAAGGGCGGGGAGGCTGGAGCTAGCTGTTGGCGTGAGCCCCGTCCAGCTCGTAGATGGCCGCCAGGTCCTGATCGGCGAGGTCATCTCCCGCGGTCATGAACCGCGCTAAGACCGCTTGCAGCACGGGCATCGTGGTCTGGGAGCTTTCCTCGACCTCGTGGACCAGCTCCAGGTCCTTTAGGGCGAGCCGCACGGGGAAGCCGGCCGGGTACTCGTGGCGTCGCATCTCGTCGAGCTTCTGCATCGCGTAGACGGAGCCCAGCGGTCCGCCGTCAAGCAGC
>JBKQJQ010000641.1:0-10601 GCA_052147875.1 Solirubrobacteraceae bacterium
GATCAGCGCCAACAGCGCCCAGAACAGCACCCTGATCCAGGACGAGAGATCCCGCCGGGTCGCATAGCCGACGGCACCCAGCCCGGCTACGAACGCGCCGGTCGCTCCGGCAGCCTGCCACAGCACCGCAGAGCTCGTCTGCGCGATCAGCGGTGCGACGGCCAGCCCGAGCAGTAGCCCGAGGCCGAACAGCAGCAGGACCGAGAGCTGCTCACGGCCGCGCCGGGCTGCCCACTGCAGGCCGAATATGCACGCGAATGCGCCGATGAAGAGCGGGAGAAATGCGCCCTCGCTGAGATTGCGGCCGGCGTAGGCACCCAGAGCCGCGCAACCGACCGTAAGCGCGACGAGACCCATCGTCTGCCCGAAAACACCACGGACCTGATCGCGCGTCAGAACTCCGCGCTGTCCGCCAAGCGTGTACTCCCGATCCAGTGACATGGCGATAAGTCTAGAACGGCCGACGCCGGTGAGGAGCCGCAGCCGCGATACTGGGGATGTGCCGCACGCAACAGCCAAGCGTCGGCGCCGCCGCGGCGCCGACGATTCGCGCGCGCCGCTGCCGCGGTCCGCCTGGACCCGTCTTGCCGCCTGCACGGCGGCGGCCGCGCTGCTGCAGCTCGACGGGACGCTGATCACCGTCGCGCTGCCGACCGTCGCGCACGGGCTACACGTCAAGGCGAGCTCGACCTCGGCCGTTTTGAGCGCGTACTTCGGGGCCTATGCGATCGTGCTGCTGCCGGGTGGCGAGCTCGTCGACCGCTTCGGCGTCCGGCGGCTGGCGTTGAGCGGTCTGGCGGTGTTCGCGATCGGAGCCGCCGCGGGCGCGGTCGTCTCGAGCTTCGGAATGCTGATCGCGGCCCGGATCGTTCAGGGCGCGGGTGCCGGGCTCGTCAGCCCGGCGGCGCTGGCCGGTGCGGTCAGCGGCTTCCCGCCCGAGCGCCGCGGCTCGGCGCTCGGGATCTGGGGGGCCAGTGCCGGCATGTCGAACCTGCTCGGGCCGCTGCTCGGCGGCCTGCTGACGGTCGTTTTCGGCTGGCGCGCGTGCTGGTGGGCCCTGGTGCCGCTTGCGGTCCTGGTCGCGATCGGGATCGCGCGGCTTGTGCCCCGGGTCGTCCCCAGGGAGACCGGCGACACGCACCCGGGGCTCAACCGGATCGTGCTTGCCGCGACGCTGATCGCGGGCCTGACGTTTGCGGTCATGATCGGGGCCTTCTACATCGCCGAGCAGTACCTCCAGCGGGTGGCTGGCTTCTCGGCCCTCGGTGCCTCGGGGGCGCTGGTCCTGGTGGCGCTGCTGGTCGGATTCGCGGCGCCGCTCGCCGGCGTCCTCGTCGACCGCTATGGCGAGAAGCTGCCCGCCGTGATCGGCTTTGCCGGCGCCGGACTCGGACTCCTGATCCTCGGGATCTCCGGCGTTTCGCTCGATTCGCCGGTCACCGTGCTGCCGCTGATCCCGGTCGGGCTCGGGCTTGGGATGCTGTTCGTGCCGACCTCGCGCGCGGCGCTCAATGCGACTCCGCCGGCCGCGCTCGGACGCACCTCGGCGGTCCTATCGGTCGGGCGGCTGCTCGGCGCGGCGGTCGGCGCAGGGCTGGCCGGAATCGCGCTGTCGGGCACGCTGACGGCGACGACGGTCCATCACGCGCTGCTGTTCGGCGCGGCGCTGTGTCTGGTTGTCGGAATCCCGGCCTGTGGCCTGCTCGGAGGCCGCGCGCTCGCCGAGGCGGGGCCGGCGTCGGCCTAGGCGTCCGCGCGCCTCAGAATCGCCGCGATCTCGTCGGGCTCGTCCCAGACCGGCACGTGGCCGGCGTCGGCGAGCTCGACGTTCTCTACGTTGTCGGGCAGCGAGCGCGGCCGCGTGACCAGCCGGTCGCGTTCCGGCCAGACGAGCGTCACCGGAACCTCGATTCGCTCGAGGCCGAGGAACTGGCCGGCGCGCATCGCCCGGCTGACGCTGGCAAACCCGGGCGCCAGCGCCCAGGCGCGGACGAGCCGGGTCGCGTCGGCGGCCGGCACGCGCTCGGGGTGCGCAACGACGCTCGCCAGCAACAGCCGGCGGCCGGCGCCGGTCGCGGCGACCGGGCGGATCAGCGGTGCCAGCACTGCGGCCAGCGAATGACCGCGCGTCGGTTTGGGCTTCAGCGGCTTTCGCCACAGGCCGGCGGGCGCAATCGCGGTCGCGCTCCAGGCCTGTCCGCGCAGCGCAAGCTCGAGCGCAACCCACCCGCCGAGCGAGATGCCGGCCACAAGCGGGCGCTCGAACCCGAGCCCGGCGACCAGCTCTGACACGGACTCCGCGAGCGCCCGCGGCGTCGGCTCGGCCGCGAGTGGCGCCGAATCCCCGAAGCCCGGCATGTCGACGGCGACCAGCTCGCGTTCGTCTCTCAGGCGGGCGACGATCGGGTCCCAGACGTGGCGGTCGGCCCCCAGCGGGTGCAGCAGGACGATGGCCGGTCCCTGGCCCGTGCGTTCATATGCGATCGCCACGCGGCGCACGATCCTAGCGGGCGACCACGTACCTTAAGAGACCCATGAGCAAGCTCTCGACCCTCCGTATGTACACCCGTCGCACCAAGACGCTCGAGCAGCCGACCGATCTCTACGAGCACGAGGTCAAGCTGCTCGACGGCAGCGAGCTCGACCTCGAAACGCTGCGCGGCAGACCGACGCTGTTCGTCAACACCGCCAGCAAGTGCGGCTACACGCCCCAGTACGAGGGCCTGCAGGCGCTCTATCAGCGCTACGGCGACCGTGGGCTGCAGATGCTCGGCGCGCCTTCCAAGGACCCGCAGATCGTCGAGGCGATCGAGGACGCGCTACTCGGCTGAGTCGGGCATCGGCGGCGGCGCGCTGCGGTAGGTGGGGGGCGTGCGCGAGAGCCGGATCGGGTTGCGCGTCAGCGACACGACGCCGCCGTCGGGCGCCGGTACGGAGACGATCGGTTCGAGGCCGAGCGTCTGCGCGAGCGCGAACGCGCCCGCGAGGTCGTTGACGACGCCGGCAGGCACCCGCACCGCGGTCAGATCGCGCGCCCAGTCGCTCGCGGGCCGGGTCCGGAGGCGCTCGAGCAGCTCGTGCTTCAGTAGGTCGCGGTTCGCGACGCGCTCCGCGTTGGTCGCAAAGCGGGGATCATCCGCCAGCTCCAGAGCCCCCAGCACATCGCACAGCGCCGCAAATTGCCGGTCGTTGCCGACCGCGACCACGAGCTCACCGTCACCGGTCGCGTACAGCTGATACGGCGAGATGCTGGGATGCGCGTTGCCCATCCGGCCCGGCACGACGCCGGCGACCGTGAATGCCGATGCCTGGTTGACGAGTCCCGCCAGCAGCGCCGACAGCAGGTCAACCTCGACCAGCTGGCCCTCGCCGGTCGCGTCACGATGGCGCAGCGCGGCGAGGATCCCGACAGTCGAGAACAGCCCCGCGAGCACGTCGACCAGCGCCACGCCGACCTTCTGCGGCTCGCCATCTGACTCGCCGGTGATGCTCATCAGCCCACCGAGCGCCTGCACGAGTAGGTCGTAGCCCGGCAGGCCGGCGCCGGCACCTGACCCGAAGCCGGTGATCGAGCAGTAGACGAGTGCCTGGCGCTCGGCGCGCAGCTGCTGGTAGCCGAGACCGAGCCGGTCCATGACGCCGGGCCTGAAGTTCTCGACGACGACGTCGGCCTCGCGCGCGAGCGACAGCGCTCGCGCAAGATCCTCGGCGGCGCTCAGATCGAGCGCGATGCTCTCCTTGTTGCGGTTGACGGACTCGAAGTAGGTCGCCATCCCGCGGGCGTCGTAGGGCGGGCCCCAGCTGCGGGTCTCGTCGCCGACTCCGGGCCGCTCGACCTTGATCACAGTCGCACCGAGGTCGCCCAGCATCATCGTCGCGAACGGCCCCGCCAGGACCCGCGAGAAGTCAAGGACCCGGAGGCCGCCGAGCGCACTGTCTGAGCTCATGGCGTGCATCATTCACCAGATCAGACCTCGGCGACGACATTCGCCATGAGCTCTGCGTGACGCTCGCCGGAGGGCTATTCTCGACGCGGTGAGCGGCAGGTACGTCCACACATGCATTCGCGTCCGCGACATCGACAGATCCCTCGCGTTCTACGGGCTGCTCGGGTTCGAGCCCCGCGGGCGTCTCAACTTCGAGTCGGCCTACAACGTCTACATGGGCCTGCCCGGCGACGGCGACGTGCTGGAGCTGACGGTTAACGTCGGCCGCGACCAGCCGTACGACCTCGGCGATGGCTACAACCACATGGCGCTGGTGATCGACGACCTCGACTCGCTGCTCTCCAAGCTTGCGACCGAGGGACTGCAACCGGAGAGGCCCCCTTACGCGCCCGGCGGCCGCGAGGAGTATCGGATCTGCTTCGTGGCGGATCCCGACGGCTACCGGATCGAGCTGATCGACGGGTCGTTCCCGACCCCGCAGGACCCGCCGCACCCCTCGACGCTCGGCCAATAGTCGATCTTCTACGGCGGCTCTGAGCCGCCCAAATACCGTCGGAGAACGACCCGTCTAGTGGCGGGCCCGCGGCGAGAGTAGATTAGGCCGACCGGTACGACTCGACCACGTAGGGAGGTAGGGATGTACACGCGCAACGGCGACAAGTATTTCGTTGTCGATGGCCACTGCCACTTCTGGGACGCCAGCCCGGACAACTGGGTCAAGGGGCAGGAGCAGTACGCGAAGGGCTGGATCGAGTGCTTCCACGCTTATATGGGGCTCGGGCCGCCAGAGACCCACTGGCCGCTCAAGAAGTTCCAGAAGTACTCCGAGGCGGACTTCGTCAAGGACGTGTTCGAGGACGCCGGCGCCGAGGTCGCGATCCTGCAGTCGACGTACCTGAAGGAGTGGTACACGGACGGCTTCAACACGCTCGAGCGCAATCGCACGCTGGCCGAGAAGTACCCCGACAAGGTGATCGTCAACGGCCGCTGGGACCCGCGCGAGGGCGAGGCGGGCCTGAAGCAGTTCGAGGAGGACGCCAAGCGCTACAACCTCAAGGGCTGCAAGCTCTACACGGCCGAGTGGTACAACGGCTCGCGCGGTTGGGCGCTGAGCGACGACGCCTGCAAGCCGTTCTTTGAGAAGTGCAAGGAACTGGGCGTCAAGAACGTCCACGTCCACAAGGGGCCGACGATCTGGCCGCTGGACAAGGACGCGTTCGACGTCAAGGACGTCGATATCGCGGCGACCAGCAACCCCGAGCTCAACTTCATCGTCGAACACGTGGGGCTGCCGCGGATCGAGGACTTCTGCTTCATGGCGACGCAGGAGCCCAACGTCTACGCCGGCCTGGCGGTTGTTCTAGGCGGGCTGATGTTCGCGCGCCCGCGCTTCTTCGCCAAGGTGATGGGTGAGCTGCTTTTCTGGGTCGGCGAGGACAAGATGATCTACGGCTCGGACTACGCGATCTGGGAGCCGAAGTGGCAGATCGAAGGTCTGCTCAACTGGGACTATCCGGACCCCGACCACGATGAGTTCTCCGACTACCCACGCCTGACCGACGCCGGCAAGCGCAAGATCCTTGGCCTCAACGCCGCCAAGCTGTACGACATCGAGGTCCCGGCCGAGTTCCAGGAGCCGGGTGCCGGTGACCAGGAGGACGCGCAGCTGGTCGAGTCGGCATGACAGACCCGGCCTCCGAGCTGGAGGAGGCCGGAGCCGTCGAGCGCGTGATGCGCGCGCTCGACGACGTGATCGATCCCGAGCTCGACGAACCGATCACCCGATTGCGGTTCGTGAGCTCGGTGTCGGTCAGCCCGGCCGGCGATGTCGAGGTCGTGCTGCGGTTGCCAACGCCGCAGTGTGCCCCCAACTTCGCCTTCCTGATGGCAGCCGACGCCCGCAACGCCGTGCGTAGGCTGTCGGAGGCGCGAACCGTGACGGTCACGCTCGACGACCACTACACGGCCGACGAGATCAACGCGGCGCTCGAGCGCGACCAGGGGTTCACGGGCGCCTTCCCCGGCGAGACCGCGGACGACGAGCTGCACGCGTTACGCGAGCTGTTCCAGCGCAAGGCACTGATCGCGCGCCAGTCGAAGGTCTGCGACCAGCTGTTGCGGACCGGGGCGAGCGCCGAGCAGGTCGTGGCGCTGACGGTCGACGACCTCCCGCCCGAGGCGGCGCGCTGCCTCGAACTCCGCGCGCAGCTGGGGATCGAGAGCCGAGCGGCGTTCGTCACGCCCGCTGGCGAGCCGCTGACCCCAGATCAGCTCGACCGCTGGCTACGGATGGCGCGCCTGGTGAGAACGAGTCTCGAGGCCAATGGCGGCATCTGCCGCGCGTTACTGCAAGTGCGCCACCAACTGGAGAGTGAACCGGAGGAGATTCTGAGATGAAGGCCGCCCGACTGCACGCCTACCACGACGCGCTCGAGCTCGACAGCATCGACGAGCCGACGATCGACGGGCCGTTCGATGTGATCGTCCGGATCGGGGCCGCCGGGCTGTGCCGGACCGATCTGCACATCCAGGAGGGGCAGTGGGCCGAGAAGTCTCAGGTCGTGCTGCCATACACGCCGGGGCATGAGAACGCCGGCTGGGTGCACGAGATCGGCTCGGGGGTCACCAACGTCGAGGTCGGAGACACGGTGATCGTGCACCCGTTCATCTCATGCGGGTTCTGTGGCCCGTGCCGCCGCGGCGACGACATGCACTGCGTCAACGGCTCGTTCCCGGGGATCAATCGCGACGGCGGCTTCGCCGACCTGCTCAAGACCTCCGCCCGGTCGGTCGTCAGGCTCGACGAGGGGCTCGAGCCGAAGGACATCGCGGCGCTCGCCGACGCCGGCCTGACTGCGATCCACGCGGTCAAGAAGGCGATCCCGGTGCTCGGCGCGGGCACGAAGGCGGTCGTGATCGGCGCCGGCGGGCTGGGCCACATCGGGATCCAGTGCCTGAAGGCCTACACGCCGACTCAGATCATCGTGATCGACCCGTCCGAGCCGGCGCTCGCGCTGGCCGGTGAGCTGGGCGCCGACCACACGGTCAAGGTCGACGGTAAGCAGGTCGAAGCGGTCCGCGAGCTGACCGACGGCCTCGGTGCCGAGGCGATCATCGACTTCGTCGGCGAGAAGGGAGCGATCGAGGACGGGATCGCGATGGTCCAGGACGGCGGCTTCTACTATGTGATCGGCTACGGCGAGAACATCAACGTACCGACGATCGACGTGATCTCGCGCGAGATCAGCTTCATCGGCAACCTGGTGGGCTCCTACACCGACCTCGTCGACCTGATGACGCTGACCGCGCAGGGGAAGGTCAGTCTTCACACATCGACCTATCCGCTCGATGCGATCAATGACGCGATGGCCGACCTCAACGGCGGCCGGCTCCAGGGCCGCGGGATCCTGATACCCGAGGCGGCCTAGTCGGGGTCGATGCCCTTGGCCCGCCCTAGTCGGGGTCGATGCCCTTGGCCCGCAGTTCCTCGCGCGCGCGCTCGTTCTTTTGCAGGCCGTCGAGCTTCATCGCCCGCAGGACCGCCGGCGTCTTTGAGAACTGCACGTCGCGGTAGTCGACGATCTCGAGCTGGTTGCCGGACGGGTCGCGGACCCGAAGCCCCCCGTCGGCCGAGACCTTACATCCGTCCTCGATCAGCTTCTCCCGCAGCGCCGCCTTATCGTCGACCACCAGCCCGACGTGGCGGCTGCGGTCCGGCGTCTCGGGGCCGCCCTCGGTTAGCGCGATGAACTGGTCGCCGAGGTCGATCCAGGCCATGTTGCCCCGGCGCCCGCGCAGCTCGAACTCGAAGTAGCGGCCGTACCACTCGAGCGTCTGGCCGAGGTCGTGGACCTCGAACGCGATGTGGTTGACGCCGATCGCTCGTACCGCCATCGACTCGGATCGTACCCCTCGTAACATTGGTGGCGATGAGCGTGCTCGACAAGCTCCCGGTGAGCTACGAGGAGTGGCGCGCTGCGTACGGACTGACGCCTGAGCGCGACGCGTCGTTCACGACCCTGTCGGGTGAGGAGATCAGGCCGTTGTACACCGAGGCCGACCTGCCCGCGAATGCGCGGATCGGGCTTCCGGGCCAGTACCCGTATACGCGCGGCGTGTATCCGTCGATGTACCGAGGCAGGTTGTGGACGATGCGGCAGTTCGCCGGTTTCGGCACCGCCGAGGAGACCAACGAGCGCTTCCACTACCTGCTCGAGCATGGCCAGACCGGCCTCAGCACCGCGTTTGACATGCCGTCGTTGATGGGTCACGACTCAGACCACCCGCGTTCGCTCGGTGAGGTGGGGCGCGAGGGGGTTGCGGTCGACACGGTCGCCGACATGGAGCGGTTGTTTGAGGGGATCCCGCTCGACCGCGTGACGGTCTCGATGACGATCAACGCGCCGGCGGCGATCATGCTGGCGTTCTACGTCGTCGCCGCCGAGCGGCAGGGCGTCGCCCCCGAGAAGCTCGGCGGCACGATCCAGACCGACATCCTCAAGGAGTACATCGCCCAGAAGGAGTGGTGCTTCCCGGTTGACCCGGCGATGCGACTGGTGACCGACATGATCGAGTGGAGCGCGGGCCACATGCCGCGCTGGCACCCGATCAGCATCAGCGGCTACCACATCCGCGAGGCCGGCTCGACCGCCGCCCAGGAGCTCGCGTTCACGCTCAAAGACGGGCTGACGTATGTCGAGCATGCGGTCGCTCGGGGGCTGGATGTCGATGATTTCGCGCCCCGGCTGAGCTTCTTCTTCAACGCCCAGATCGACTTCTTCGAGGAGATCGCCAAATACCGTGCCGCACGTCGGATCTGGGCGCGGGAGCTGCGCCAGACGTTCGGCGCGCGCAGGCCCGAGTCGCTCAGGATGCGGTTCCACACCCAGACCGCCGGCGTCAGCCTCACGGCTCAGCAGCCGCTCAACAACATCGTCCGGACCGCGATCGAGGCGCTGGCGGGCGTGCTCGGTGGGACCCAGTCGCTGCACACCAACTCATACGACGAGGCACTCGCGCTGCCGACCGAGGAGGCGGTCCGGATCGCGCTGCGCACCCAACAGATCATCGCCGAGGAGACCGGGGTCGCGAACACGATTGACCCGCTCGGTGGCGCCTACTTCGTCGAGGCGCTGACCGACCGGATGGAGGAGCTCGCGTACGGCTACTTTCAAAAGATCGACCAGCTCGGTGGGATGGTCGAGGCGGTCAAGCGTGGCTTTCCGCAGCGCGAGATCGCCGACGCGGCGTTCGAGCTCCAGCACGAGATCGACTCGGGCCGCCGGACGGTCGTCGGCGTCAACCGCTTCACCGAGGGTGACGAGGGCGAGCTGACGATCCTGCGGATCGACCCGGCGCTCGAGCAGAAGCAGATCACCCGCGTCCAGGCCGCGCGCGCCGATCGCGACCAGCAGGCCGTCGCGCGAGCCCTGCAGGCGATCACGACCGCGGCACGCTCACAGACGACGAACCTGATGCCGCCGCTGCTCGACGCCGCTCGCGCGCACGTCTCAGAGGGCGAGATCGTCCACGCGCTGCAGCAGGTGTGGGGCGACTACCGCGAGCTGCCCGCGTTCTGACGCGGCCTCGCGGTCCGCTGGATTGACGGACGATTAGCCTGTCGTAAGCGCAGTCTCACCCCCGTCTTAGCGACGTCTTTTCCGGCCGACGCAGAATCGGCACGATGCGCAACGACCCTCGCAGCCTGCGATCTGCGCCTCGCCGCGGCCCCGACACACGATTGCGCGACGACGGCCTCGCGTTTGTCGGCCGGGCGAACCGCTGGATGATCTCGGGCGCGGTGCTCCTGGCGGCGGCGGTGTCAGCCGTCACGGCGCACGCATTTCATGCGCACACCGCCAGCGTGGTGCTGCAATCGAACACCGGCTCGCGGGCGTCGGCCTCCAGCCAGCAGTCGGGCGACGACAACTCAAGCGCGCCGCTTCAGTCTCCATCGCAGGCACCGTCGACCGCGCCCGCGGCTCCGGCGCCGGTCGTGTCCGGCGGCTCCTGACACCGGCTCTAACGATGCTGATCACATCCGCCGTCAGTCCCAGCCCGTTCTGGTTCTTGACCAGAGGAACCGGGGCGATCTCGCTCGTCCTGCTGACCGTCACGGTCGCGCTGGGTGTCGCGAACGTGCGCCGGATGCGGATCGCGGACACGCCACGGTTCGTGCTCGAGATGGTCCACCGCAACGCCGCGCTACTCGCGGTCAGCTTCGTAGCCGTCCACGTGGTCACGACGCTGCTCGACGGGTTTGCGCCGATTACCCTGCTCGACGCCGTCATCCCGTTCAAGTCCGCCTACCGCCCGATCTGGCTCGGGCTGGGGACGGTGGCGTTCGACCTGCTGCTCGCGGTCATGATCACGAGCCTGATCCGGCGCCGGATGGGCTACCGCGGCTGGAAGGCGACCCATTGGCTCGCCTACGCGAGCTGGCCGGTCGCGCTGGTCCACGGCCTCGGCACGGGCAGCGATGCCAAGACCCACTGGATGCTGCTGCTGACCGCCGGCTGTGTCGCGATCATGCTCGCCGCGGTCGCTGCGCGGGTCAGCGCCGGCTGGCCGACCCATTTCGTCACCCGGCTGTCGGCGCTCGGGGCTGCCGCGATCGTGCCGCTGGGCCTGATCGTCTGGCTTCCCGCAGGGCCG